>NZ_JAMXSA010000015.1:0-53641 GCF_024124465.1 Microbacterium sp. CnD16-F | reverse complement strand
CACCGGCGACCCCCGAGGCTCCCCGCGGGCCCGTGCCGCCGGCCGCGGCACCCGTCGCCGGCGCGGCCGGCGACGAGCGCATCCCGATCCGCGGGGTGCGCAAGCACACGGCCGACGCGATGGTGCGCTCCGCGTTCACCGCCCCGCACGCGGCGACCTTCCTCACCGTCGACGTGACGGCATCCGTCGCCTTCGTGGCGGGTCTGCGGGCCGACACCCGCTACGCGGCGCGCCGGGTCGGGATCATGGCGGTCGCCGCGAAGGCGGTCTGCCTCGCGCTGCGCCGCACGCCGGAGTTGAACGCGACGTGGGACGACGCGGCGGGCGAGATCGTCCGCTTCGCGAAGGTCAACCTCGGCATCGCCGCGGCGACCGAGCGCGGACTCGTCGTTCCTTCGGTGAAGGATGCCGGCGGGATGCCGCTCCTCGAGCTCTCCGACGCGATCCGCGCCCTCGCCGACACGGCGCGGGCGGGCAAGGCCACTCCGGCGGACCTGTCGGGCGGCACCTTCTCGATCACCAACTACGGGGTGTTCGGCGTCGACGCCGGCACGCCCATCCTCGTGCCGGGGGAGGCCGGCATCCTCGGTCTCGGAGCGGTGCAGCGCCGGCCCTGGGAGCACGAGGGCGGCGTCGCGCTGCGCGACGTCATGACGCTGAGCCTGTCGTTCGACCACCGGCTGGTCGACGGCGCCGAGGCGGCTCGGTTCCTCACCGACGTGGGCGACGTCCTGCGGGACCCGGCCCGGGCGATGGTGTTCGCATGAGCCTGTCGATGTCGGGATACGGTCTCAGCGAGGAACAGGTCGAGCTCGCCGGTCTCGTGCGCTCGTTCGCCGACGAGGTGGTCGCGCCGGTGTCGTACGAGGCGGATCGCACGAAGACCCTGCCGATGGACGTCGTCGCCCAGATGGGCGACATGGGACTGTTCGGCCTCCCGTTCCCCGAGGAGGTCGGCGGGCAGGGCGGCGACTACGTCACGCTCGGACTCGCCATCGAGGCGCTCGCGCGCGTCGATCAGTCCGTCGCCATCACGCTGGAGGCCGGCGTCAGCCTCGGGGCGATGCCGATCTTCCGCTTCGCGACCGACGCGCAGCGCGAGGAGCACCTGCCCGACCTGCTGGCGGGTCGTGCGCTCGCCGGGTTCGGTCTGACCGAGCCCGAGGCGGGATCGGATGCCGGGGCCACCCGCACGACCGCGCGTCTCGACGGCGGCGAGTGGGTGATCGACGGGGCCAAGCAGTTCATCACCAACTCGGGCACCCCGATCACGCGCTTCGTCACCGTCACCGCCGTCACGGGTGAGCCGGGTTCCGCGACGCGGGAGATCTCGACGATCATCGTCCCGAGCGGCACCCCGGGGTTCACGGTCGGCCCGGCGTACGACAAGGTCGGCTGGCATGCGAGCGACACGCATCCGCTCGTCTTCACGGGCGCGCGCGTCCCGGAGGGGAACCTCCTGGGGGAGCGCGGCCGCGGTTTCGCGAACTTCCTGCACATCCTCGACGAGGGTCGGATCGCGATTGCGGCGCTCGCCACCGGTGCCGCGGAGGGGTGCCTCGAGGCGGCCGTCGACTACGCGAAGAGCCGTGTCGTGTTCGGGGAGTCGCTGGGCAGTCGGCAGGCGATCCAGTTCATGCTGGCGCGCATGCAGCAGCGCGTGCACGTGTCGCGGCTGGCCTGGCTGCATGCCGCTCGTCTGCGCGATGCGGGGCTCCCGTTCAAGACCGAGGCCGCCATCGCCAAGCTCACCTCGAGCGACGCCGCGATGGACAACGCCCGCGACGCGACGCAGATCTTCGGCGGCAACGGCTTCATCAACGAGTACCCCGTGGCCCGGCACTTCCGCGACTCGAAGATCCTCGAGGTTGGGGAGGGGACGACCGAGGTGCAGCTGCTCCTCATCGCCCGTTCGCTCGGGCTCGCCTGATCGTCAGACGGGGACGGCGGAGGTCTCGAGCAGGATGAGACCCTCGGGCTCGACGCGGAAGCTGTGAGCCGACCCGTTGAGGATCTTGTGGCCTCGACCGGGGTGCACGCCGCCCGTCACGCGCTCCATGACGGCGCGGATGAGAGCGCCGTGGGCGACGACGATGAGGTCGGGGACGTGCGGATCGTTCTCGCGCCGGGCGCGCTCGACGACCTCCTGTAGTGCGGCGAGCGCGCGGACCGTCACGGCGTCGCGGGATTCGGCGCCTGGCACGACGGCCGTGTCCCAAGGTCCCCAGCGCTCGGCGAACTCCACGTCGGTGACGCCCTCGGCCTCGCCGTACGAGCGCTCCCGCAGCCCGACGTGGGTGGTCGGCTCCGGCAAGCCCAGCTCCGCCGCGATGATGCGGGCGGTCTCATGCGCGCGGGACAAGTCGCTCGAGACCACGACGGTCGTGCTCGCGCGCGTCACGCGCTCGGCGAGGTCATGGGCGGCGGCACGTGCCTGGATCCGACCGGTGTCGTTGAGTGGGATGTCCGTCGAGCCCTGGATGCGGCGGGCGCGGTTCCAGTCGGTCTCGCCGTGGCGTACGAGGGTGAGGATCGTCACCCGACGAGCCTACGCGGGGTGCGGTGTCAGGTCGCTGAGAGGGCCCGGCCGAGGGCGGTCAGCACCTCGGAGGTCCCGGCGTCGATCTTGACGGTCGCTCGTGCGTCGCCGCGCGTCTGTCCGCGGTTGATGATGACGACGGGAAGCTTGCGGCGGCGGGCACGGTCGAGCAGGCGGATACCTGAGTTCACGACGAGCGACGACCCGGCGATCAGCAGCGCACTGCTGGCCCGCACCAGCTGCTCGGCCTCGCGGAACTTCTCGAGCGGGATGTACTCGCCGAAGAAGACGACCTCGGGCTTCAGCATCCCGCCGCACACCGAGCAGTCCGGGACGACGAAGCCGTCGCTGCGACCCGGCAGGACGTCCCCGTCGGGACCGAGCTCGACGCTGTCGGGCACGGTGATCCACGGGTTGTCGCGTTCGATGCGCTCGGCGAGGTCGCGCCGGTCGAAGACCTGACCGCAGTGCAGGCAGCTCACCCGCCGCATCGTGCCGTGCAGCTCGACGACCCGGCGGCTACCGGCGCGCAGGTGGAGCCCATCGACGTTCTGCGTGATGACGCCGGTCGCGACCCCGGACCGCTCGAGGTCGGCGAGCGCGCGGTGCCCGTCGTTGGGGGCGGCGGCGGCGAAGGTGCGCCAGCCGAGGTGACTGCCCACCCAGTACCGCCGCCGGGAGGCGTCGTCGGCGAGGAACTCCTGCGCCGTCATGGGGGTGCGGACGGGGGCGCCCTTGCCGCGGTAATCGGGGATGCCCGAATCGGTCGAGACCCCGGCGCCGGTGAGGACGGCGACGCGGCGCCCGGCGAGCGCGTCGACCGCGCGTTCCACGGCGGCGCTCGTCGCGGCATCCAGGTCCAGCACGCTCATGGCCCTCCTCGGTTCCGAGCCTACGCCGTCGCCGTTTCGCGCAGATCACGTCGCGGCGCCCGTGACAGCATGGGCGTATGACGACGACCCGGATCGACGATCCCGCCGATCCGCGCCTGTCGGACTACCGCGACCTCACCGACACGGCGCTGCGGCGCGTCGCCGAACCCGCCGGGGGCCTTTACATCGCCGAATCGGCGAAGGTCATCTCCCGTGCGGTCGCGGCGGGGCACCGTCCCCGCTCCCTGCTCGTGCAGGAGAAGTGGCTCGACGACGCGCTCCCGCTCGCCGGCGACGCCCCCGTCTACGTCGTGCCGGACACCGTCGCCGAGCAGGTCACGGGCTTCGCCGTCCACCGGGGTGCGCTCGCCGCCATGCATCGCCCCGCGCTCCGGGATCCCGCCGCGCTCCTCGAGGGTGCGCGCACGGTCGTGGTCCTCGAGGACATCGTCGACCACACGAACGTGGGGGCCGCGTTCCGCGCCGCCGCCGCCCTCGGCGCGGACGCCGTGCTCGTCAGTCCGCGCTGCGGCGATCCGCTGTACCGCCGGAGCGTGCGGGTGAGCATGGGCACCGTCTTCCAGGTGCCGTGGACGCGGTTGCCGGAATGGGATGCCGCGTCGCCGCTGTTCGCGGCCGCCGGCATCCATCTGGCGGCTCTCGCGCTCGCCGAGGACGCGGTGCCACTGGACGCGTTCGCCGCCGCGCGACCGGAGCGGCTCGCCGTGCTCATGGGGTCGGAGGGCGAGGGGCTGTCGGACGCCGCCCTCGCCGCGGCCGACACGATCGTCACAATCCCGATGGCGGGCGGGGTCGACTCCCTCAACGTCGCGTCGGCCGCCGCGGTCGCGCTCTGGGCGTTGCGCTGAGTCGGATCAGCCCTGCGGTGCGTCGGTCGAGAACGGCAGCGCTTCGGGACGCTTGGCGGTGACGTTGTCGCCCGAGGACTGGTGCCGCAGGCGCCGCAGGACCCAGGGCACGAAGTGCTCCCGCGCCCACACGAGGTCGTTCGCGCGCGCGGCGCGCCACGTGGTGGGCGGCAGCGCCTCGGGAGCCATCGGCTGCAGGTCATTCGGCACGTTCAGGGCGCGCAGCACCATCCGTGCCACCTCGTGGTGCCCGAGCGCGTTGTAGTGCAGCCGGTCGTCGTCGAAGAAGCGCATGTCCTGCACCGACTTCAGCGCCCACTGATCGGCGACGATGCAGTCGTACCGATCCGCGATGGCCCGGATGTTCTCGTTGTAGATCGCCACGCGCCCGCGGATGCCGCGGAACACCGGGGTGAACTCGGTGTCGACGGCCGTGAACACGAGCAGCGTCGCGCCCTGCGACGACAACCGGGCGACGGCGTCCTCGAAGAGTTCGGCGACCGCATCCGGATCACCCTGCGGGCGGATGACGTCGTTGCCGCCGGCGGAGAGCGTGATGAGGTCGGGCTTCAACGCGAGCGCGGGTTCGACCTGCCCGTCCACGATCTGGCGGATGAGTCTGCCCCGGATCGCGAGGTTCGCGTAGGCGAAGTCCTCCACCTGGGATGAGAGCACGGCAGCGACGCGGTCGGCCCAGCCGCGGTGCTCACCCGGGCGGTCGGGGTAGGGGTCGCCGATCCCCTCGGTGAACGAGTCACCGATCGACACCATCCGTCGCCACGGGTGGGCGGTCGAGTTGGGGACATAGGGCGAACGGTTCTCGTCGGGCCCGGAGTCGATGTCGTGCATGGCACCTCCGCCTCGAGGTTACCCGTCCTCGCGCGGCGACCCGGGGCGCCCGGTGTCGGACCGGACGATTAGGGTGGATCGACGTGACGAGCGAGACGATGAACGAAGAGGGGGCGGCTTCGCAGGAGCCCCACTTCGGGAGTTTCGCCGCCGAGCACCTCTCGCCCGCGTTCCCGCAGCGCGCCCCGTGGGGAACGGCCCAGAACCTGCGTGCCTGGCAGGCCGAGGCCCTCGAGCAGTACTTCGAGGCCGACGGGCCCGACGGCGTCGGACGGGGACCCCGCGACTTCCTCGCCGCCGCCACCCCCGGCGCCGGCAAGACGACCTTCGCGCTCCGGCTCGCGAGCGAGCTGCTGCGGCGCGGGGTGATCGATCGCATCATCGTCGTGGCGCCGACTGAGCACCTGAAGACGCAGTGGGCGGATGCCGCGGCGCGCGTCTCGATCCGGCTCGACCCGCGCTTCAGCAACAAGCACTACTCACCGGCGCGGCACTACCACGGCGTCGCCGTCACCTACGCGCAGGTCGCGGTGAAGGCCTCCGTGCACGAGCGTCTCGTCCTCGATTCGCGCGCCCTCGTCATCCTCGACGAGGTCCACCACGGGGGCGACGCCCTGAGTTGGGGCGACGCGCTGCGCGAGGCCTACGGGCGGGCGACCCGACGGCTGCTGCTGTCGGGCACGCCGTTCCGCAGCGACACGGCGCCGATCCCGTTCGTCGAGTACCACCCCAACGACAAGGGCATCCGCATCTCGCGGACCGACTACAACTACGGCTACGGCCGCGCGCTCGCCGACGGCGTCGTCCGTCCGGTGCTCTTCCACGTGTACGCGGGCCAGATGAAGTGGCGCACCAAGGCCGGTGACGAGTACGAGGCGCACCTCGGTCAGGACAACACGAAGGACATCAACGCGCAGGCGTGGCGGACGGCGCTGAACCCCGAGGGCGAGTGGATCTCCGCCGTGCTGCGCTCTGCGGATCGCCGACTGAGCGAAGTCCGTCAGGACGTCCCGGATGCCGGGGGTCTCGTCATCGCGACCGATCAGACGGCCGCCCGCGCCTACGCCGCGATCCTCCGCGACATCACGGGGGAGCCGACGACGGTCGTCCTCTCCGACGACAAGGCCGCGTCGGGGCGGATCGAGACCTTCTCGCAATCCACGACGCGGTGGATGGTCGCGGTGCGGATGGTGTCGGAGGGGGTCGACGTCCCCCGTCTCGCCGTCGGCGTCTACGCGACGAGCGCCTCGACCCCGCTCTTCTTCGCTCAGGCCATCGGACGCTTCGTGCGGGCCCGGCGCCGCGGCGAAGCGGCATCCGTCTTCCTCCCCAACGTGCCGCAGCTGCTCGCCCTCGCGAACGAGATGGAACGCGAGCGCGACCACGCCCTCGACCGCGAGGAGACGGACGACGACGGTCTCGAGGACTCGCTGCTGGAGGCGGCCGAGCGCGAGGACAAGGCGTCGGACTCGCTGCTCGAGGAGGGCAGCTACCAGGCTCTCGGCTCGACCGCGCACTTCGACCGGGTGCTCTACGACGGCAAGGAGTTCGGGCAGCTGGCCGTCCCCGGCACTCTCGAGGAGGAGGAGTTCCTCGGCATCCCGGGCCTGCTGGAGCCCGAGCACGTGCACGAACTCCTCATGCAGCGGCAGTCGCGGCAGTCGCGTCACCGTCACGCCCGCGAAGCCCAGGAGAAGGCGCGCGGCGAGGAGACGGGAGAGCCGGAGAACACCCTGCCGCCGGCGTTGCACCGTACCCTCCGCGAGCAGCGACAGCTGCTCAACAGCCTCGTCGGGCTCTACGCGCGGCAGAGCGGCGAACCTCACGGCGCCGTGCACGCCGAACTGCGTCGCGTGTGCGGGGGACCCGAGGTCGCGCGCGCGACCGTCGCGCAGCTGCAGGCGCGCATCGACGTCCTCCGACGGCGCGTCCACTCCTGACCCCTTCGGATCCCCGAAATGCTGGCAGTTCCGGCTTCGGCGCGGTCCCGGCCGGACGCGGTGACTACCGTGAAGGGGACATGAGCACGACGAACGCGACCCCGCTGCCCGACGCCACCCCGAGGGATCGGCGACGCTGGGCCTCCTATCTCTCCGACGAACGCGCCGAGGCCCGCGTGTACCGCGAACTCGCCGCACGGAAGTCCGGGGAGGAGCGCGACATCCTGACGGCGCTCGCCGACGCGGAGGGGCGCCACGAAGCGCACTGGCTGGAACTGCTGGGAGGCGAGCCGCAGCGGCTGCCGAGGGCGTCGGTGCGCACACGGATGCTGGCGGCGATGGCGCGCCGCTTCGGCTCGATCTTCGTCCTCGCGCTCGCGCAGAACGCCGAGAACCGCTCCCCGTACGACGACGACCCGCACGCCACCCCCGCCATGCGAGCGGACGAGAAGATCCACGGCGAGGTCGTGCGCGGCCTGGCCGCGCGCGGTCGGATGCGCCTGTCGGGCACCTTCCGCGCCGCCGTCTTCGGGGCCAACGACGGACTGGTGTCCAACCTCGCCCTCGTCATGGGCATCGGCGCGACCGGGGTCGCGCCGCAGTTCGTGCTCTTCAGCGGCATCGCGGGTCTCCTCGCCGGCGCCCTTTCGATGGCGGCCGGCGAGTTCGTCTCGGTCCGGTCGCAGCGCGAACTGATCGAGGCGACGCATCCCAACAACGACACCGACCACGTCCTGCCCGACCTCGACCTGGACGCCAACGAGCTCGCCCTGGTGTACCGGACGCGCGGGCTCGACGAGGACGACGCGCTGGCCCGGGCACGCAAGGTCATCGCGACCGCCCAGGCGAGCGACCGCGCCGTGCCCTACCGGCGCGCCGCGGAGCCGCCCGCCGACCTCGAATCCGTCGGCTCGGCGTTCGGCGCCGCGGCATCCAGCTTCGCGTTCTTCGCCTCGGGTGCCGTCATCCCGGTCCTGCCGTGGATCTTCGGCCTCTCGGGGCTCTCCGCCGTCGTCCTCGCCCTCGCGCTGGTCGGGCTCGCGCTGCTGCTCACCGGCGCCACCGTCGGGCTGCTCTCGGGCGCCCCGCCCCTGCGCCGCGGCCTCCGCCAGCTCGCGATCGGCTTCGGTGCGGCGGCGATCACCTACCTGCTGGGTCTGCTCTTCGGCGTCTCGGCGGCGTAGTCGCCCCGATTATCGGGAGCGGTCAGAACGTGCTACTGTCGATCCTCGGTTGCGAAACCGAAATCCCCGAGGAAACGACGGGAGAAAACTCTGCGCGGGTGGCGGAATAGGTAGACGCGCTAGCTTGAGGTGCTAGTGCCCGAATAGGGCGTGGGGGTTCAAGTCCCCCCTCGCGCACAGAGTCGAAATGGGTCCCGAAAGGGGCCCATTTCTCGTTTCCGGCCTCCCCGGCGCCGTCCTGCCGACCGGGTAGCGTGGGCGGCATGTCCGCTCCCGACGATCTGCCCGAGGTCGCCCGCGTCGCGCGCGACCTGATCCGGTTCGACACGACGAACTACGGCGAAGGGCGCGCGAACGGCGAACGGGAGGCCGCCGAGTACGTCGGCGCGTACCTCGAGTCTCTCGGCCTCACCCCGGAGTTCTACGAGCCGATCCCGCGCCGCACGAACGTCACCGCGCGGGTGCCGGGGCGAAACCCCGACAAGCCCGCTCTCGTCCTCCACGGCCACCTCGACGTCGTCCCCGCCGTGGCCGAGGACTGGAGCGTCGACCCCTTCGAAGGTGTCGTCAAGGACGGGATGCTGTGGGGTCGCGGCGCCGTCGACATGAAGGACATGGACGCCATGATCCTCACCTCGGTCGGCGACCTCCTGCGGGCGGGGGAGCAGCCCGAGCGCGACCTGATCCTGACCTTCTTCGCCGACGAGGAGAACGGCGGCGTCGAAGGCTCCCAGTTGGTGGTCCGGGACCGGGCCGAGTGGTTCGCCGGCGCATCCGAGGCGATCAGCGAGGTCGGCGGATACTCGATCGCCGTCGGCAACGAGCGCGCGTACCTGCTGCAGGTCGGCGAGAAGGCGCTCGTCTGGATCCGGCTGCACGCGACCGGCCTCGCCGGGCACGGCAGCCGTCACCACCCCGACAACGCCGTCACGCGCCTCGCCGAGGCCGTCGCCGCTCTCGGCCGGACGGGATGGCCGATCGAACTCACCTCGACGACGCGCCAGCTCGTGGGCTCGCTCGCCGAGCTGTCGGGCACCCTGGCCGACGACCCCGACACCGTCGCCGACACGGCGGGCGCGGCATCCGCGTTCCTGCGCTCCACCTTCCGGACGACCACGAACCCGACCGGTCTCACCGCCGGTTACAAGCACAACGTGATCCCGGATGCCGCGACCGCCGCGATCGACATCCGCACCCTCCCCGGGCGCGAGGACGAGGTGCTCGCACAGGTGCAGCGGATCGTCGGCGACGACATCCGCATCGAGGTCGTGCACCGCGACATCGGACTCGAGGTGCCGTTCGCCGGGGACGTGGTCGACGCGATGGTCGGCGCGCTGGGCAGGCACGATCCCGGCGTACCGGTCATCCCGTACCTTATGGGGGGAGGGACCGACAACAAGGCTCTCGCCGAGCTCGGCATCGCCGGGTTCGGGTTCGCACCGCTGCGACTGCCCGCCGATCTCGATTTCACGGGGATGTTCCACGGTGTCGACGAGCGTGTCCCGATCGACGCGCTGGTGTTCGGGCAGCGTGTGCTCACCGATCTGATCCGCTCGTACTGAAAGGCCCCGCATGTCGATCCTCGAGGCCATCATCCTGGGCATCGTCCAGGGTCTGACCGAGTTCCTCCCGATCTCCTCGAGTGCGCACCTGCGCATCGTGGGGGAGTTCCTGCCCTCGGCCGAGGACCCGGGTGCGACGTTCACCGCCATCACGCAGATCGGCACCGAGCTCGCCGTCCTCGTGTACTTCTGGGCCCGCATCGTGCGCATCATCGTCGCGTGGGCGAAGTCCCTCACGGGGCGTGTCCCGCGCAACGACCCGGACGCGCGGATGGGGTGGATCGTCATCATCGGCACGATCCCGATCGGCGTGCTCGGCTTCCTCTTCCAGGATGTGATCCGCGAGACGTTCCGCAACCTCTGGCTCGTCGCGATCGTCCTCATCGTGTTCGGCCTGATCCTCGGTGTCGCTGACGCCCTCGGGAAGCGCGACCGCACCGAGAAGGACCTGACGATGGGTCACGGACTGACCCTCGGCTTCGCCCAGGCGCTCGCCCTCATCCCCGGCGTCTCGCGCTCGGGTGCCACGACGACCGCCGGCCTGGCGCTCGGGTACACCCGTCCGGCCGCGGCGGAGGTCGCGTTCCTGCTGGCGGTGCCGGCCGTGTTCGGCAGCGGCCTCTACGAGCTGCTGCAGGCGATCCGCGAGCCCGGGCAGTCGCCGTTCACCCTGGGTGAGACCGCGGTCGCGACGGTCGTCTCGTTCGGCGTGGGTCTCGCGGTCATCGCCTACCTCATGCGATACCTCAAGCGCGGCAGCTTCCTGCCGTTCGTCCTCTACCGGGTCGTGCTGGGCGTCGTCCTGCTGATCCTGCTCGCCACCGGGGTGCTGCAGGCCTACTGAGCCCGCTCAGCGGCGCGGGTCGTCCTTCGGCCCGCGCGGCCCGTCGCCGCGGCGGCGCAGGTAGCGCTCGAACTCCTGCGCGATGGCGTCGCCCGACGCCTCGGGGGAGTCCCATGCGTCACGGGTCGTCTCGAGCTGGCGGATGTACTCCGTCATCTCCTCGTCGTCGGCCGCGGCGGCGTCGATCGACGCCTCCCACGCGAGCGCGTCCGCCGGCAACGTGCCGCGCGTGATCGTCGCACCGGTGATCTCCTCGAGCTTGTCGAGGAGCGCGAGGGTGGCCTTGGGCGACGGCGTGTGTCCGCCGACGTAGTGGGGGATGCTCGCCCACAGACCGGCCGAGGGGATGCCGGCGGCCTCGCCGGCTGCGGCGAGCGCCGACAGGATGCCGACCGGCCCCTCGTAGGTCGAGCGCTCGAGCCCGAGAGCCGAGCGCAACTCCTCGTTCTCGGATCCCGCGAACACCGAGATCGGGCGGGTGTGCGGGACGTCGCTCATCATCGATCCGAGGGCCACGATGCCGGTGATGTCCTCGCGCAGGGCGGCGTCGACGAACTCCGCCGCGAACGCCTGCCAGGCGCGCGCCGGCTCCGTCCCGGTCAGCAGCCAGAGGTCGGGGCCGTCTTCGCGCGGCGTCACGGGGCGCCAGAGGGTGGCGTCGGGCCAGACCAGGCGACGGGCACCGTCGGCATCCATCTGCATCTGCGGACGCGTGTACTGGTAGTCGAAGTACAGCTCCGGGTCGACGCCGAACGCCCTCTCGAACGTCCCGGACGAGCGCAGCTGTGCGACCGCGGCGGTGGCGGCCTCTCCGGCGTCGTTCCAGCCGTCGACGGCGATCACGAGCACCCGCTGTCCCAGTCCCTGCACGGACGTCCTCTCTGTCGGTACCCCCACGATACGCCGCCCGTCACCGGGCGGGCGGAAGCCCTCGCATAGCATTGACCGGTGACTTCCCCGCTTCCCGCCGCGGTCCTCTGGGACATGGACGGCACCCTCGTCGACACCGAGCCCTATTGGATGGCCGCCGAGACCCCGCTCGTCGAGCGCTTCGGCGGCACCTGGACGCACGAGGACGGTCTCGCCATGGTGGGCATGGGCCTCGAGGACGCGGCCCGCGTCCTGCAGGGCGCCGGTGTGCGCCTCGAGGTCGACGAGATCGTCGCCCACCTGACCGACGAGGTCATGCGCCGCCTGCGCGAGGACGGCGTGCCCTTCCGTCCCGGTGCTCGGGAGCTGCTCCGCGAGCTCCGCGAGCAGGGCGTGCCGACGGCCCTCGTCACCATGTCCATGAGTCGTATGGCGAGGGTCATCACCGAGCTCATCGACTTCGACGCGTTCGATCTCGTCATCGGCGGCGATGACGTCACCCACGCCAAGCCGCATCCCGCTCCGTACCTGCAGGCCTGTGCGGCGCTCGGGGTGGAACCCGCCGACACGGTCGCCTTCGAGGATTCGCTCACCGGCACCGCCTCCGCCATCGCCGCGGGCACGGTGACGGTCGGCATCCCGCACATGGTCCCGCTCGACGGGGTGGGGGCGCACGAGTTGTGGCCCACCCTCGACGGCCGGACGGTCGCCGACGTCGCCGACGTGCTCGCCCGCGTGCGCCAGGAGGTGGATGCGTGAGCGCCGACCTGCGGCCGAGCGGCCCGTTCCGGCTGGGTGACCGTGTCCAGCTGACCGGACCCAAGGGGCGCATGCACACCGTCACCCTGCGGGAGGGCGGCGAGCTCCACACGCACCACGGCGTGCTGCGCCACGAGGCGATCATCGGTCAGCCCGACGGCTCGGTCGTCGTGAACAGCGGCGGCCACGAGTACCTGGCGCTGCGTCCGCTGCTGCGCGACTTCGTCATGTCGATGCCGCGGGGCGCGGCGATCGTCTACCCGAAGGATGCCGCGCAGATCCTCGCCTCCGCCGACATCTTCCCCGGGGCGACCGTCGTCGAGGCCGGCGTCGGCTCGGGCGCGCTGTCGCTGTGGCTGCTTCGCGCGATCGGGCCCTCCGGTCGCCTGCTGTCGTTCGAGCGCCGCGAGGAGTTCTCCGAGGTCGCCGAGGCCAACGTCGAAACCTTCCTCGGGCACTACCCCGACTCGTGGCGGGTGGTCGTCGGCGACCTCGCCGAGCAACTGCCGCAGGCGACCGAGCCGGGCAGCGTCGACCGCGTCGTGCTCGACATGCTGGCGCCGTGGGAGTGCATCGACGTCGTGGCCGAGGCGCTCACCCCGGGCGGCGTCGTGCTCTGCTACATCGCGACGGCGACCCAGCTCAGCCGGGTCGCCGAGTACATCCGGCATTCGGGCCTGTTCACCGAGCCCGAGGCGACCGAGACGATGGTGCGGGGGTGGCACGTCGAGGGTCTCGCCGTGCGTCCGGACCACCGCATGGTCGCGCACACCGGGTTCCTCCTCACCGCCCGTCGCCTGGCCCCCGGTGCGATGCCGCCCGATGTGCGCAAGCGCGCGCTGAAGAAGCCGTCGTACGCCGACGAGGACGTCGAGGCGTGGACCCCCGGCGCCGTGGGCGACCGCGAGATCACGGACAAGAACCTCCGCAAGCGGGTGCGCGACGCCCAGCGCGCCGTCGAGGGCGCCCGGCAGGCTGCCGAGGACCGCTCCGGCGAGACCGTAGACTGATCCAATGCGTCAGATCCCCGCTGCCGTGGCCGTGCTCGGCCTGACCGCCCTGGCCCTCGTCGGGTGCGCCCCCACCGGTCCCGCAGACGCCGGCTGCGAGCGCGTCACCGCGCCCGCCTCGTCCCTCGACCTCGTCGATGTGACGGATGCCGAGGCGGCACCGGCGGCCACCACCACCGACCCGGTCTACGTCACGAAGACCTCGTTCACCGACATCGCGACCGGCTCGGGCACCCCGATCACGACGAGCAAGCAGGACGTCCAGCTGGGGATCACGCTCCTCGACGGCGCGACAGGTCAGACGGTACTGTCCGCGCCCACCCGCCTCGTCCAGGTGAGCGTCCTCGAGCAGACGTTCCCGACGATCGAGAAGATCCTCGACTGCGCCCGCCCGGGCTCGCGGATCGTCTCGGCCATCCCGGCGAAGGACCTGAACCCCGACCTCGTGAGCCAGATCGGCCTGAGCGAGGAGCAGGCGGCCGTGGTCGTCATCGACGTGAACACGGTCTTCCTCCCGGCGGCGAACGGCGTGCCGCAGTACGTCGACGGCAGCAACATCCCCACCGTCGTCCTCGCCCCCGACGGCACCCCGGGCATCATCGTCCCCGACGCGGTCGCGCCGAAGGACCTGATCATCAAGACGCTCAAGAAGGGCGACGGCGAGAAGCTCACCGCCGACTCGACGCCGCGCGTCAACTACACCGGTGTGCTCTGGAACACCGGAGAGGTGTTCGATTCCACGTGGGAGAAGGGCTCCCCGGCGACGCTGTCGCTGGACAGCGTCGTCCCCGGCTTCCAGAAGGCGCTGGAGGGTCAGACCGTGGGGTCGCAGGTGCTCGCGGTCATCCCTCCCGACCAGGCCTACGGCGACACGGCCTCGGGTTCCGTCCCCGCGAACTCGACGCTCGTCTTCGTGATCGACATCCTCGGGATCGACACGAGCGACGACGCCACCACGGCGACACAGTGAGCCCGCGCGGGGCCGGCGACCGGTCCCGCGCCTAGGATTGCCGTGTGCCCACCGATCCGATCCGCAGCGCGCCCGAGGAACGGCTCGTCAACCTCGTCGTCGCGTTGCTTGCGACGGAGCAAGGGCTGACGAAGGACACGATCCTCGCGTCCGTGTCGGGCTACCGCGAGCAGGGAGCGGCGGGTGCGTCGAAGGATGCGCTCGAGAAGATGTTCGAACGCGACAAGGACAGCCTGCGCTCGCTCGGCGTTCCGATCGAGACGATCGGTGACTACGCCGACCCCGACGACCTCCGCGAGGCGCGGTACCGAATCCCGACGGCCGAGTACTCCTTGCCGGTCGACATCGACTTCACCCCGGCCGAGATCGCGGTGCTCAACCTGGCCAGCGGCGTCTGGGGCGAGAGCTCCATGTCGGCGTCGGCGCGCAGCGGTCTGCGCAAGATCCAGGCGCTCGGCATCGAGGTCGACGCCCCCATCATCGGCTACGCCCCGCGCATCAGCCTGCGCGAGCCGTCCTTCTCACCGCTGCAGCGCGCGATCGAGCAGGGGCGGGTCGTCGAGTTCGACTATGTCAAGGGCGGATCGGATGCCGCGCACCGCCGCCGTGTGCAGCCGTGGGCGCTCGTCGAGTACGAGGGTCGGTGGCACGTGTACGGCTTCGATCTGCTGCAGGACGCCGAGCGCACCTTCCTGCTGACCCGCATCTCCTCGGACGTCGTCGTCACCCGGGCCTCGTTCGATCTCTCGCTGCGCGAGGGCGCGGGCGACAAGGCGATCGCCGGGCTCGAGGCGGTCGCCCGTCGTCAGCGCGCGCTCGTCCAGGTCGAGCCGGGGACCGAGGCCGCGGTGCGCTTGAACCGTCGCGCGGTCGCCGCCGACGACACCGGATGCCGGGTGCCCTACGTCGACGCGCAGATCTTCGCCGACGAGCTCGCCTCCTACGGTCCCGAGGTCCGGGTGATCGAGCCGGTCGAGCTGGCCGACCTCGTCGTCGCGCGCCTCCGCCGCGCCCGCGACCTGCACGCGGAGGCCGCCGGATGAGCGCGCAACCGCTGGTCGCGACCGACCGCGCCTCCCTGATCCTCCAGCTTGTGCCGTACCTGATCTCGAAGGGCGAGGTCACCGTCGAGGACGCCGCACGCGACTTCGAGGTCGCGCCCGACGAGATGCGCTCGATGGTCGAGAAGCTGACCGTCATCGGCCTGCCGGGCGACGGCGGCTTCTGGCAGATGGCGAACGACCTCTTCGACATCGACTGGGATCTGCTCGACGAGCAGGACACCATCTCGATCACGAACGCCGTCGCGCTCGAGCGCACGCCGCGGCTGACCGCCCGCGAGGCGGCCGCCCTGCTGGCGGGCCTGCAGCTCGCGGCGAGCCTTCCGGGAGTGGGGGACAGCGGCGTCGTCCAGGGGCTCCTCGCCAAGCTCGCCGCCGGCGCGTCGAGTGCTCCGGCGGAGGTGATCGTCGCCACCCCCGTCGTCGACGACGTCCGCACCACGGTCGCGGCGGCCGTCCAGCAGGGCGTCGCCGTCTCGTTCGAGTACCGGGCTCCGGATGCGCCGGTGACCACCCGCACGGTCGACCCCGTCAAGGTCCACATCGCCGACGGCCAGTGGTACCTGCAGGGCTGGTGCCACCTGCGGCAGGCCGTGCGCACGTTCCACCTCGACCGGGTCTCCGAGGTCGTCCTCACCGACATCCCGAGCACGCACGGCGCGGACCCGCTGCCGGGCCTGTTCGAACCGACCGAGTCCGATGTGATCGTCGAGCTCCGCTGCCGTAAGGACGTCGTTCCGCTGCTCGGCGAGTTCGCGGCGCGCGCCGTCGTGCGGGGCAAGGGCGATGGCCGGTCGGTCCGTCTGCGGGTCGGTGACGAGCGCAGCCTGAAGCGACTGGCCGCGCGTCTCGGGGGCGACGTCGAGGTCGTCTCGCCCGCCACCGCGCGGGAAGCGGCGCGGGCGTGGGCCGAGGCGGGGCTCGCGCAGTACACCTGAGGACCGGCCGCTCCCGGGCGGTTAGACTGGAACGACTTCAACCCCGAGGAGCTTTCATGGGCGGTCTGCAGGGCTGGCATCTTCTCATCGTCTTGGCGGTGATCCTCCTTCTGTTCGGTGCGGCCAAACTGCCGGCGCTGGCGAAGAGCGTCGGTCAGTCGGCGCGTGTCTTCAAGGGCGAGATGAAGGCGATGAAGGAGGAGGACGGGCCGGCTGAGACGCCGAACCACCAGGCTCCTCCGGCGCCGTCCTCGGTCACCCCGCTGACGCCGCCGCCCGCGCAGGGTCCACCGCAGGGCCCCGCATCCTGATTCAGTGACGACCACCGAACGGGACGCCGCGCGAGACGACGCCCCTTACCGGGACAAGCGGATGTCGCTCGGCGACCATCTGCGAGAGTTCCGCAAACGGCTGCTGATCGCTGCCGCGGCGCTCGTCGTGGGGATGATCGTCTCCTTCATCCTGACGGACGGCATCATCTGGGCGATGACGGAGCCCATCCGCATCGTCGCCGAGCGTCGAGGTGACGAGGATGCCGTCACCCTCATGTTCGCGACGGTGACATCCGCCTTCGACCTCCGCATCCGCATCTCCTTCGCCGTCGGCCTGCTCATCTCTGCGCCTGTCTGGCTGTGGCAGATCTGGGCCTTCCTGATGCCCGGGCTGACGCGGAAGGAGATCCGTTACACGATCGGGTTCGTCGCTGCCGCCGTGCCGCTGTTCTTCGCAGGCACCTTCACCGGCTGGCTGATCCTTCCGCACCTCGTCGAGCTGATGGCCGGCTTCACGCCCGTCGGCGCCTCCAACTTCTACGACGCGAAGTACTACTACGACTTCGTGTTCAAACTCCTCCTCGTCGTGGGCGTCGCCTACGTGACCCCGGTGTTCCTCGTCGCCTTGAACCTCGCCGGCGTCATGACCGGCCGCGAGATCATCAAGGGCTGGCGCGTGGCGATCGTCATCGCGACGGTGTTCGCCGGAGCCGCCACCCCCGCAGCCGACGTCGTCAGCATGCTCATCCTCGCGGGCATCCTGACGGTGCTCTTCTTCGCCGCCGCCGGACTCTCGATGCTCTTCGATCGCCGCAAACGCAAGCGCGACGAGGCGCTCCTCGGTCCGGTCGCATGACGGACCCCTCGGCACGCTACGCCCGCGCGCAGTCGGAGCGCCGGCATCCGATCTCCGCCTCCTTCGCGTCCCTGCAGCGGTTCGACCTCGACCCGTTCCAGATCGAGGGCTGTCACGCGCTCGAAGAGGGCAGGAGCGTGCTCGTCGCCGCCCCGACGGGCGCCGGCAAGACGATCGTCGGCGAGTTCGCCATCCACCTCGCGATGCGGGAACCGGGCGACAAGGCCTTCTACACGACGCCGATGAAGGCGCTGTCGAACCAGAAGTTCCGCGAGCTGCAGGAGGTCTATGGCGAGGGCGAGGTCGGCTTGCTCACCGGCGACACGAACATCAACGGGAACGCGCGCGTCGTGGTCATGACCACCGAAGTGCTCCGGAACATGCTCTACGCCGACTCGCCGGCCCTGCGCGGACTCCGCTACGTCGTGATGGACGAGGTGCACTACCTCGCCGACCGGTTCCGCGGACCGGTGTGGGAGGAGGTCATCCTCCATCTGCCGCCCGCTGTGCGCCTCGTCTCCCTGTCGGCGACGGTCTCGAACGCCGAGGAATTCGGCGACTGGCTCGACACGGTCCGCGGCGACACGGCCGTGATCGTCTCCGAGACCCGTCCCGTTCCGCTCGAGCAGCACGTCCTCGTGCGCGGCGACCTCCTGCCGCTGTTCGACGACCGCGCCGGCGTCGCCACCGCACAGGTGAACCAGGAGCTCACCCGCATCCGCTCACCCAAGGGTGCCCTTTACGAGAACAATCGCCGCGCCATGGAGTACCGCTCACGCGGCGACCAGGAGAGGCGCCGCCCGCACCGGGGCGGTAAGCGTCCCGTACGACCGTCGACGGCGATGCGGATCGAGCGGATGGACCGTCCGCAGGTCGTCGAGCTGCTGGGTCGCTCCAACCTGCTGCCCGCCATCTTCTTCATCTTCAGTCGGGTCGGATGCGACGCCGCGGTGCAGCAGGTCCGGCGCGCGGGTGTGCGGCTGACCGACACCGCGGAGCGCGACGAGATCCGCTGGATCATCGATGAGCGGATGCGGGCGCTCCAGGACGAGGATCTCGGCGTCCTGGGCTACTGGGAATGGCGCGACAACCTCGAGCGGGGGATCGCGTCGCATCACGCTGGCCTGCTGCCCGCGTTCAAGGAGGTCGTCGAGGAACTGTTCCAGCGCAAACTCGTGAAGGTGGTCTTCGCGACCGAGACCCTGGCGCTCGGGATCAACATGCCCGCCCGGACCGTCGTGCTCGAGAAGCTCGAGAAGTTCAACGGCGAGGCGCGGGTCGCGATCACGTCGGGCGAGTACACCCAGCTCACCGGGCGCGCCGGCCGGCGCGGCATCGACGTCGAGGGGCACGCGGTCGTCCAGTGGACCGAGTCGCTCGACCCGCAGGCGGTGGCGGCGCTCGCGTCGCGCCGCACGTACCCCCTCAACTCGAGCTTCCGGCCGACGTACAACATGGCGGTCAACCTGATCGACCAGTTCGGCCGGCCGCGGGCGAGAGAGATCCTCGAGTCCTCGTTCGCGCAGTTCCAGGCCGACCGCGCCGTCGTGGGCCTCGCCCGGCAGGTGAAGGAGGCCGAGGCATCCCTCGCGGGCTACGAGAAGTCGATGACGTGCGACCGCGGCGATTTCGCCGAGTACTCCGGTATCCGGCGCGACCTCAGTGACGCCGAGAAGCTCAACCGCGCCGATCGGACGGCGCCGGCCCGCATCCGTCAGCAACGCCAGAACGAGATCCAGTCGCTGCGTCGCCGGATGCAGCGGCACCCCTGCCACGGCTGCCCGGATCGCGAGAACCATGCCCGCTGGGCCGAGCGGTACTGGAAGCTGCGTCGGCGCACCGATCGCACGCGCCGCGACATCGAGACCCGCACCGGCACCGTCGCGCGGATCTTCGACCGCATCATCGACGTGCTGGCCGAGCTGGACTACGTCGCCTTAGACGACGACGGCGCGGCCACGCTGACGGCGGCGGGGCGGACGATGCGCCGCATCTACGGCGAACGCGATCTGCTGGTCGCGGAGTCCCTGCGCCGCGGGCTGTGGCGCGAGCTCGACCCCGCCGGCCTCGCCGCCCTCGCGTGCTGCCTCGTCTACGAGCCGCGCCGCGACGAGGCGGGGGAGTACCGCCTGCCGCGCGGGCCGTTCCGCGAGGCCCTCACGAAGACGCAGGACCTCTGGAGCCGGCTCGACGATCTCGAACAGGCCCACCACCTACCCGGCACCGAGGCGATCGCGACCGGCCTCGCGCAGGCCATGAACTCCTGGGCACGCGGAGCGTCGCTCGACGTCGTCCTCACCGAGGCGGACATGGCAGCCGGCGACTTCGTCCGGTGGACGAAGCAGACGATCGACCTGCTCGATCAGCTGTCGATCGTGGCGGATGCCGATGTCGCGACGACCGCGCGGAGGGCCCTCGACGCCGTGCGACGGGGCATCGTCGCCTACAGCTCGGTGTGACGCCTGGCCGGGTGCGGCCCGGCTGACAACACGATCGCCCTCCCGCACGGCCTGCGGCCGAACGTGAGGGCGATGGAGGGGATGACGGGAATCGAACCCGCGTAATCAGTTTGGAAGACTGAGGCTCTACCATTGAGCTACATCCCCGTCGGCGCCGCGATGAGCGCCTCGACGAGTGTACCCGACATGGTCGGCTAGACTGACCAACGGCCGTTTTTCGGCGCTCGCCAGCGTGCGCGCCCGGGGCGTAGCTCAGCTTGGTAGAGCGCCCGCTTTGGGAGCGGGAGGCCGCAGGTTCAAATCCTGTCGCCCCGACCAACGGCCCCACGAACCCAGATCACCGAACGGACGCGCGTGTGCGCGGCCGGACAAGGAGAACGACAGGCATGGTCACCAGCACCGTCGAGCAGCTCACCCCCACCCGGGTGAAGCTCCACATCACGGTCACCCCGGAGGAGCTCAAGCCGAGCATCTCCCACGCGTACGAGCACATCGCGCAGGACGTCCAGATCCCCGGCTTCCGCAAGGGCAAGGTCCCCGCGCCGATCATCGACCAGCGCATCGGGCGCGAGGCCGTCCTCGAGCACGCCGTCAGCGAGGGGCTCGACGCGTTCTACCGCGAGGCCGTCACGGCCAACGAGGTGCGCATCGTCGGCCGCCCGGCCGCCGAGATCGTCGAGTGGCCGAGCACGAAGGACTTCTCCGGCGACCTCAAGGTCGAGGTCGAGGTGGACGTCCGCCCCGAGTTCGAGCTGCCCTCCTACGACGACATCACGATCGAGGTCGACGCCGTCGAGACCGACGAGGCCGCCGTCGACGCCGAGCTCGACAAGCTCCGCAGCCGCTTCGGTACGCTCGTGACCGTCGACCGTCCCGCCAAGGCCGGCGACTTCGTCGAGCTCGACCTCGTCGCCACGATCGACGGCGCCGAGATCGACCGCGCCGAGGGCGTGTCCTACGAGGTCGGCTCGGGCGAGCTGCTCGAGGGCATCGACGAGGCCGTCGATTCGCTCACCGCCGGTGAGGACACCACGTTCCGCTCGAAGCTCGTCGGCGGCGACCACGCCGGTGAAGAGGCCGAGGTCGCCGTGACGGTCAAGGCCGTCAAGGAGCGCGAGCTCCCCGAGGCCGACGACGACTTCGCGCAGGTGGCCTCCGAGTTCGACACGATCGCCGAGCTCCGCGAGAGCCTCGTCGAGCGCGTCTCGGAGCAGGCCGTCTTCACGCAGGGCTCGGCCGCGCGCGACAAGCTCGTCGAGGCCCTCATCGAGAAGGCCGACATCCCCGTCCCCGCCAAGCTGGTCGAGGACGAGGTCCACGCCCACCTCGAGGGCGAGGGTCGCCTGGAGGACGACGTGCACCGCGCCGAGGTCACCGAGGCGAGCGAGAAGCAGTTCCGCACGCAGATGATCCTCGACAAGATCGCCGAGAAGCACGAGGTGCAGGTCTCCCAGGAGGAGCTCACCCAGTACCTCATCCAGTCGTCGGCGCAGTACGGCATGTCGCCGCAGGACTTCGTCAACGCGCTGCAGGAGGGCAACCAGATCCCGCTCATGGTCGGTGAGGTCGCCCGCAACAAGGCCCTGGCGATCGCGCTCGGCAAGGTGAACGTCGTCGACACCAACGGCAAGAAGGTCGACCTGGCCGGCTTCGCCGCCGAGGACGAGGACGCCGCTGAGGAGGCAGCCGACGAGAAGCCGGCCGCCGAGAAGGCGCCTGCCAAGAAGGCTCCGGCGAAGAAGGCTCCGGCGAAGAAGGCTCCGGCCAAGAAGGCCGCCGCCGACAAGGCGGATGCCGCCGACGAGGCAGCCGAGGAGAAGCCGGCCGCCAAGAAGGCTCCGGCCCGCAAGCCGGCCGCCAAGAAGGCCGACGCGGACGCCGCCGAGGCGCCCGCCAAGAAGGCTCCCGCCAAGCGCGCCACCAAGAAGGCCGCCGACGCGGAGTGATCGTTTCGAAGGGCGGCGGGTGCCTCACGGCCCCGCCGCCCTTCGGCGTCTCCGGGCCGCGTCCGCGGGGCTCGCGCGGCTGGATGCCCGCCCCGGTATGCCCACGGCGAACACGGGCGAGGCGCTCGGGACGCGCCACTAGATTCGAAGCACGAACACGAATCCAGGAGAGCATCCATGGCTGAACCCCTTATGGCGACCAGTGTCTTCGACCGGCTGCTGAAGGACCGAATCATCTGGCTCGGTTCCGAGGTGCGCGACGAGAACGCGAACGAGATCTGCGCCAAGATCCTGCTGCTCGCGGCCGAGGATTCCGAGAAGGACATCTACCTCTACATCAACTCGCCCGGTGGCTCGATCACCGCCGGCATGGCGATCTACGACACGATGCAGTTCGTGCCGAACGACATCGTCACCGTCGGCATCGGCATGGCCGCCTCGATGGGTCAGCTCCTGCTGACCAGCGGCACGAAGGGCAAGCGCTACATCACGCCCAACGCCCGTGTGCTGCTGCACCAGCCCCACGGTGGCTTCGGCGGTACGGCCAGCGACATCCAGACCCAGGCCCAGCTGATCATCTCGATGAAGAACCGTCTCGCGGAGATCACGTCCGCGCAGACCGGCAAGTCCGTCGAGCAGATCAACGCCGACGGCGACCGCGACCGCTGGTTCACGGCCGAGGAAGCCCTCGAGTACGGCTTCGTCGACCACATCCGCGAACACGCCGCCGACGTCGCCGGCGGTGGCGGGACCGAGAACTGATCGCCCGGAGGACGAAGAGAATGCACACCCCCACTTTCGGTCGCCCGCAGGGCGTCGCCATGCCCTCGAGCCGCTACATCCTGCCGCAGTTCGAAGAGCGCACCGCGTACGGCTACAAGCGCCAGGACCCGTACAACAAGCTGTTCGAGGACCGCGTCATCTTCCTGGGCGTCCAGGTCGACGACGCATCCGCGGACGACGTGATGGCGCAGCTGCTGGTCCTCGAGTCGATGGACCCCGACCGCGACATCATCATGTACATCAACTCGCCCGGTGGCTCGTTCACGGCCATGACGGCGATCTACGACACGATGCAGTACATCTCGCCCCAGGTGTCGACGGTCGTCCTCGGACAGGCGGCCTCGGCGGCATCCGTCCTGCTGGCCGCGGGTGCCACCGGCAAGCGTCTCGCGTTGCCGAACGCCCGCATCCTCATGCACCAGCCGGCCGTCGGCGAGGCCGGTCACGGGCAGGCGTCGGACATCGAGATCCAGGCGGCGGAGATCCTCCGCATGCGCACCTGGCTCGAGGAGACGATGGCCCGTCACACCAACCGCACCGTCGAGCAGGTCAATAAGGACATCGACCGCGACAAGATCCTCTCGGCCCAGGAGGCGCTCGAGTACGGCATCGTCGACCAGGTCCTGACCTCGCGCAAGCGCACCCCCGCCGCCATCACCGCGTGATGCCGGCACCCGACGCCCCGCCGATCCGTCGGCGGGGCGTCGTCGTCCACACTCGCGTCGCAATCCGCCGCGTGCCCGGATCTGCGATTAGGCTCATCTCCACCGGCACGAGATCCTGAGGGGGACACCATGGCACGCATCGGTGAGAGCGCCGACCTGTTCAAGTGTTCCTTCTGCGGCAAGAGCCAGAAGCAGGTCCAGCAGCTGATCGCCGGCCCCGGCGTCTACATCTGCGACGAGTGCGTCGAGCTCTGCAACGAGATCATCGAAGAGCGCATGGCCGAGTCCGGCGACGGTGAGGTCAAGGACTTCGACCTTCCCAAGCCGCGCGAGATCTTCAGCTTCCTCGAGGAGTACGTCGTCGGCCAGGACTCCGCCAAGCGCGCCCTCGCCGTCGCCGTCTACAACCACTACAAGCGCGTCCGCGCCCGCAGCACGATCCAGTCCGCCGAGCAGCGCGCCGACGAGGTCGAGATCGCCAAGAGCAACATCCTGCTGCTGGGACCGACTGGATGCGGCAAGACGTACCTCGCGCAGACGCTCGCCAAGCGGCTGAACGTCCCCTTCGCGGTGGCGGACGCGACGGCCCTCACCGAGGCCGGCTACGTCGGCGAGGACGTCGAGAACATCCTCCTCAAGCTGCTGCAGGCCGCCGACTTCGACGTCAAGCGCGCCGAGACGGGCATCATCTACATCGACGAGGTCGACAAGATCGCCCGCAAGGCCGAGAATCCGTCGATCACCCGTGACGTCTCGGGTGAGGGTGTCCAGCAGGCACTGCTGAAGATCCTCGAGGGCACCGTCGCCTCGGTGCCGCCGCAGGGCGGCCGCAAGCACCCGCACCAGGAGTTCATCCAGATCGACACGACGAACGTCCTGTTCATCGTGGCGGGCGCGTTCGCGGGGCTCGAGGACATCATCTCGTCGCGTGTCGGCAAGCACGGCGTCGGCTTCGGCGCTCCGCTGCAGGATAAGGAGCAGGAGCTGGACGTCTTCCGCGACGTCCTCCCCGAGGACCTGCACAAGTTCGGTCTCATCCCCGAGTTCATCGGCCGTCTGCCTGTCGTCACGACGGTGTCGCCGCTCGACCAGACCGCGCTGATCGAGATCCTCACCGGTCCGAAGAACGCGTTCGTCAAGCAGTACCAGCGGATGTTCGAGCTGGACGGTGTCGAGCTCGAGTTCGAGGATGACGCCCTCCGCGCCATCGCCGATCTCGCCGTCGCCCGCAAGACCGGCGCCCGCGGACTCCGGGCCATCCTCGAGGACGTCCTCGGTCCGATCATGTTCGAGATCCCCTCCGCGGAGGACGTCGACAAGGTCGTGGTCACCCGCGCCGCCGTCCAGGACGGCGCGCCCCCCACCCTCGTGCTGCGCCAGAAGCGCAAGAGCGCCTGACGCCCGCGGATGTCGTAGGCCGGGGGTAGCGTCCCCGTCATGGGACGCATCCTCTACGACACCGCCACGACGGCCAACGGATTCATCGCCGACGAGGAGAACTCCCTCGCCTGGCTGTTCGCCGTCGAGGACGGCGACACTCCGGACGACGCCCTCCTGCCGTCCGGGGCGACCGTGCTCGTCGAAGGATCGACGACCTACGAGTGGGTGCTGGCGGAGTCCGACATCCTCGCCCACCCCGAGCGGTGGACGCAGTTCCACGGCGACCGTCCGACGTTCGTGTTCACGACGCGGGACCTGCCGAGACCCGCGGGCGCCGACATCCGCTTCGTCCGGGGACCGGTGGCATCCGTCCTTCCCGACATCCGTGAGGCCGCCGGCGACGGCGACGTCTGGATCGTCGGCGGGGGAGACCTCGCCGGTCAGTTCCTCGACGTCGGCGCGCTCGACGAGATCGCCGTGTCGGTCGCGCCCGTCTTCCTCACCGGCGGCGCACCGCTGTTGCCGCGTCGACTCGAGTCCGACCGCCTGCGGCTCGTGTCGGCCGAGGCGGTCGGACAGTTCGCGCGACTCGTCTACCGCGTCGGCTCGGCGGCGGACTGAGCCCGGTCAGCCCGTGAGACCGCGGCGCTCGAGCAGCGGCTCGATCCGCGCGTCGCGACCGCGGAAGTCGCGGTAGGCCTCGAGCGGGTCCTTCGACCCGCCCACACCGAGCAGGCGATCGCGGAACCGGTCGCCGTTCGCACGGGTGAGGCCGCCGTTCTCGCGGAACCATTCGACGGTGTCGGCGTCGAGGACCTCGCTCCAGATGTAGGAGTAGTAGCCCGCGCTGTACCCGCCAGAGAAGACGTGGGCGAAGTAGGTCGACGAGTAGCGGGTCGGAACAGCGGGATTGTCGAGTCCGATGTCGGCGAGTGCTGTCGCCTCGAAGGAGTCGACGTCGATCTCGGATGCCGTGTCCTCGACATCGAGGCTGTGCCACGCCTGATCGATCCAGGACGCGGCCAGGTACTCGCTGGTGGCGAAGCCCTGGTTGAAGGCCTCCGATTCGCGCAGCTTCGCGACGACCTCCGCCGGGAGCGGCTCGTCAGTGTCGATGTGGCGGGCGTACGAGGCCAGGATCTCGGGCCGGAAGATCCACATCTCGTTGACCTGGCTCGGGAACTCCACGAAGTCGCGGAAGACCGCCGTGCCGGCGAAGTGCGGGTAGGTCACCGTCGCGAACAGTCCGTGCAGCGCGTGACCGAATTCGTGGAAGAGCGTCGTGACCTCGTCGAGGGTCAGCAGCGTGGGGCTGCCGGGCGCGGGCTGCGGCACGTTGAGGTTGTTCACGACGATCGGCGCCGTGCCGCGCAGCGCGGACTGCGACAGGATCGAATTCATCCACGCCCCGCCGCGCTTCGAGTCGCGGGTGTAGAGGTCGAGGATGTAGAGCCCGAGATGCGAGCCGTCCTCGTTCCGGACCTCGAACACGCGCGCCTCGGGGTGGTAGGCGGGCAGATCGGGGTGCTCGGTGAAGGTGATGCCGTACAGGTCGGTCGCCGCGCGGAACACGCCGTCGACGAGCACGCGCTCGGCCTCGAACCAGGGCCGCAGCGCGGTGCGGTCGAGGTCGTACCGTGCGGCGCGGACCCGCTCGGTGTAGAACGCCCAGTCGTGCGCCGCCAGGTCGAACCCACCGCCGTCGCGGTCGATGATCTCCTGCAGTGCCGCCTGCTCCTGCCGGGCGTTCTCCGCCGCCGGCACCGCGAGGCGGCGCAGCAGCGCGTGCACCGCCTCGGGCGAACCGGCCGTCTCGTCCGCGGTGACGTACGCCGCGTGCGAGTCGTACCCCAGCACCCGGGCGCGCTCGGCGCGCAGCCGGACGATCTCGGTGAGGACCGCGCGGTTGTCGTTCTCGTTGCCGCGTCGCCCTCGCGAGCGGGAGGCGGTCATCAGCTTCTCGCGGCTCGCGCGGGACGTGAGCGAGGAGAGGTAGGGATGCCCCGTGAACAGCGTCAGCGTGACGACGAACTTTCCGTCGAGGCCGCGATCGGCGGCGTTGCGTGCCGCGGCCGACAGCTCGCCGTCGGTGAGGCCGTCGAGTTCCGCGGCGTCGTCGAACACGACGGCGAGCTCGTTGGTGTCGGCGAGGAGGTTCTTCTCGAAAGTCGTCGTCAGCACGGAGAGCTGCTGGTTGAGCTCCGTGAGGACGGTCTTGTCGGCCTCGTCGAGTCCGGCACCTGCGTTCGTCATCTCGCGGTGGGTGCGCTCCACGAGGTAGCGGTCCTCCCCGGTGAGGCCGAGGTCGTCCAGCTGCGCGTGGACGGCGGCGACCCGCGCGTACAAGCGGGCGTCGAGGGTGACGGCGTCCTGGTGCGCGGCCATGAGCGGCGCGAGCTGCTCGTCGATCTCCTGGATCTCGGCCGTCGCGTCGGCGGAGCTGACGGTGTAGAAGGTGCGTGCGACGCGTCCCAGCAGCTCGCCGGAGCGCTCGAGGGCGACGAGCGTGTTCTCGAACGTGGGCTCCTCCGTCGAGGCGGCGATGGCCTCGATCTCCGCGCGGTGAGCCGCGAACGCCTGCTCGAAAGCGGGCAGGTAGTGCTCAGGGCGGATGCGGGGGTAATCCGGCAGATCGAACGGGAGAGGGGAGGGCGAGAGGAGCGGGTTGGCAGCGGCATCCGTCATCGTCCCAGCGTACGTCGCGGTCGGAAGCCGCGGCGTGCAAAGGGCTCGTTGCAAAGAAAACCTTGCAAAGCGAGCCATGCAAAGGTATCTTTGCATCATGACCGAACAGCGACAGGTGCGCGAAGACCGCAAATTGGATGCCGGGGCCCTCCGTGCCCTCGCGCATCCACTGCGTGTGCAGCTCTTCGACATCCTGTCGCAGTACGGCCCCCAGACGGCGAGTTCGCTCGCCGAGCGCACGGGGGAGTCCTCGGGGGCGACGAGCTACCACCTGCGGGCGCTGGCCAAACAGGACCTCATCCGCGAGATCCCCGACCGCGGTTCGGCGCGGGAGCGGTGGTGGGAACGTGCGGACAAATCCGTCTCCTTCGACAGCCCCGAGGCCCTCGCGTCGCCGGCCATCCGGTCGGCTACGCAGCTCATCATGAACGAGTTCCTCGGTCGCCGGCACCAGCAGTTGATGCGGCACGTCAGTGAGGGCATCGCGTCGCCCGACAAGGAGGACGACGCCGCGATGATCTCCACCGCGAACATCCACCTCACGCGCGATGACGCCATGGCGCTCATCGAGCGTCTGTCCGCCGTCGTTGACGAGGCCGTCGCTGGTGCCCGCGGGCGCGAAGAGGAGCCCGACCGACTGCCGTTCACCATCCGGGTGGACGTGTTCCAACTTCCCGAGGACGGAGACGGACGATGACCACGATCACCATTCCTGTGCTGGACGTCGCCGCGCGTCCGACTCGGCTCGAGGCGGCACTGCTCGCGGCGTCGGCCTCGGTGCAGCGCGCCGTGGCCGCACGGATGATGCGCCGCGCCGAGCAGGCACTGACGCAGTCAGCCGCCGACGAGCACGTCGAGCGCACCCGCGCCGACGTCGCCGCGCACCTCGCGCGTCACCCGCGCGGCTGAGCCCCCGTCAGGCCATGCCGTCGTCGTCGAGATGACCGACGACGATCTCGCCCTCGCGGCCCACACGCACGACGACCCCTGTCTCGAGCTCCGCGACCGGGCGTCCCTCGAGCCAGGTCAGCGTCCATCGTGGGCGGGGCTGGCCGAGCGGATCCTGGTCGATCGTGGCGTCGACGGCCGCGATCTGCTCTCGCAGGATCTCCGGCACGGCGGACGGCGGCTGGTCGCCGCTGGTCCAACGGGTTCCGAGCTGCATGTCAGGCCTCCTGCGGGGTGAGGACGATGTCGCCGACCGACACCGTGTCGCCGGTCGCGTACGAGACCTGCACGATGCGTCCGACGGCGGCCAGGTCGCCCTCGGCCGAGCGGATGGCGTCGAGTGCGGCATCCGGTCCCGTGATGGTCAGCGACGCGACCGGCGTCTTCTGCGAGGCCTTCGCCTCGGTCTTCGCGCGGCGCACGCTGATGAGCGCTTCGCCCACCGTCCGCAGCACGGCCGGGTCGCCCTCGATGCCGAGCGGTTCGGGCCACGAGGCGGTGTGCACCGACCCCTCCTCGAACCACGACCAGGCCTCCTCCGCGGCGAACGAGAGCACCGGCGCGAGCAGACGCAGGAGCGTCGACAGGGCCATGCGGAGCGCGAGCGCTGCCGACGCCTGACCGGCGTCGGCCTGGTTGTACGCACGCTCCTTGACGAGCTCGAGGTAGTCGTCGCAGAAGGTCCAGAAGAACGCCTCGGTGACTTCCAGCGCGCGGGCGTGGTCGAAGGCGTCGAACGCCTTCGTGGCATCCCGGACGACCTGGTCGAGGGTCGCGAGCATCGACGCGTCCAGAGCGTGCGTGATGCGAGCGTCCTCGGGGACGGGGAACGAGAGCACGAACTTCGCCGCGTTCAGCACCTTGATCGCCAGGCGGCGACCGATCTTCACCTGGGTCGGGTTCTGCGGGTCGAACGCGGCGTCGGCGCCCAGTCGGCTCGAGGCCGCCCAGTAGCGGACCGCGTCGGTGCCGTGCGCGTCGAGGATGTCGGCGGGCGTGACGACGTTGCCCTTGGACTTCGACATCTTCTTCCGGTCGGGGTCGACGATGAAGCCCGAGATGGCGGCATCCGTCCACGGCGCGCGGCCGTCCTCGAGCACCGAGCGGACCATGGTCGAGAACAGCCACGTGCGGATGATGTCCTGCCCCTGCGGGCGCACGTCGAACGGGGCGACCAGGTTCCAGAGCTCGGGGTCGCGCTCCCAGCCGCCCGCGAGCTGCGGGGTCAAGGACGACGTCGCCCAGGTGTCGAAGATGTCGCGCTCGGCGTCGAAGCCGCCGGGCACGCCGCGCTGGTCCTCGGTGTAGCCGTCGGGCACGTCCGTCGTGGGGTCGACCGGGAGGCGCGAGAGGTCGGGGGTGAGGACGCGGTCGTAGTCGCGTTCGCCGTTCTCGTCGAGGCCGTACCAGACCGGGATGGGCACGCCGAAGAAGCGCTGCCGCGAGACGAGCCAGTCGCCGGTGAGGCCGTTCGTCCAGTTCTCGTACCGCACACGCATGAAGTCCGGGTGCCAGCCCATGCCGCGGCCCATCTCGATGAGCTTGTCGCGCAGTTCCGCGTCGCGGGCGCCGTTGCGGAGGTACCACTGGCGCGTCGAGACGATCTCGAGGGGACGATCGCCCTTCTCGTAGAACTTCACCGGGTGGGTGAACGGCTTCGACACCTCGAGCAGCTCACCGGACTCCTGCAGCAGCTCGACGATGCGCTTCTTGGCGCTGAACACCGTCTTGCCGGCGAGCTCCGCGTACGCCGCCTTCGCGGCATCCGTCACGAGCACGTCGGGGGCCTCGTCGATGATGCGACCGTCGCGGCCGAGGATCGTGCGGTTGGGCAGGTCGAGCTCGCGCCACCAGATGATGTCGGTCACGTCGCCGAACGTGCAGATCATGGCGATGCCCGTGCCCTTGTCCTTCACCGCGAGGGGGTGGGGGAGGACGGGGACCTCGACGTCGAACAGCGGGGTGCGGACGGTGGAGCCGAAGTAGGGCTGGTAGCGCTCGTCGTCGGGGTTCGCGACGAGTGCCACGCACGCGGGGAGGAGCTCGGGACGTGTCGTCTCGATGTGGATGTCGCCCGAACCGTCGCTCTTGTGGAAGGCGACGCGGTGGTACGAGGCCTGCTGGTCGCGATCCTCGAGCTCGGCCTGCGCGATGGCGGAGCGGAAGTCGATGTCCCAGAGGGTGGGCGCCATCGCCTGGTAGGCCTCGCCGCGCTCGAGGTTGCGGAGGAAGGCGAGCTGGCTCGTGCGGATCGTGTCGTCCGAGATGGTGCGGTAGGTCTGCGTCCAGTCCACCGACAGGCCGAGCTTGCGGAACAGGTCCTCGAACTGCTTCTCGTCCTCGATCGTCAGCTCCTCGCAGAGCTCGATGAAGTTGCGACGGCTGATCGGCACCTGGTCGGCCGGCTTGAGGCTCTTCGCGTCACCGCGGAACGGCGGCGTGAAGTCCGCGTCGTAGGGCAGCGAGGTGTCGCAGCGCACGGCGTAGTAGTTCTGCACGCGTCGCTCGGTGGGCAGACCGTTGTCGTCCCAGCCCATCGGGTAGAACACCGTCTTGCCGCGCATGCGCTCGTAGCGCACCTTCACGTCGGTGTGCGTGTAGCTGAACACGTGCCCGATGTGGAGCGAGCCGGATGCCGTCGGGGGAGGCGTGTCGATAGAGAAGACGCCCGCGCGCCCCTTCGCCTTGGCCGCGTCGCGGTCGAACAGGTACGTGCCCGCGTCGGACCACGCGGCATCCCACTTCTGCTCGAGGCCTTCCAGGGCGGGCTTGTCGGGAATGTGCGCATTCGTCATGGTGGGGCTCCTCGAGCGATATGTGCGGCACTGTGTGAGCGTGCCTGAGTGTGGGTGCCGAGCCAGTCTACCGCCGAGGCGTCAGCCGGACGGGTGACGGTTCGCAAGGAGATGGAGGTTATCGAGGAGCGGATGCCGGGATCCGCCCCTCGGGACGCGTCATCTCCTCGCGAACCTCCGGCGCTTCCTCCCGGGTGCGGACCGGGCCGCTCCCGTGCACACTGTTCCGGCCGTGCCGATTCCGCGCCTCGTCGGGGCCGCAGGCTGTGCGGATGAGGGTGACGGATGCGGTGGGTCAGCGCGGTGGGATCGTCCGATCGGCGGCGTTGCGCCGACTCGGCTTCAGTGAGCGCGCGGTGCGCACGGCGGTGGACACCGGGGAGCTCGTGAGGCCGCGGCGAGGGTGGGTCGCCCTCCCGTCGAGCGACCCCGCGCTCCGCGCGGCGGCCGCTGCAGGGGTCGTCCTCTCGTGCGTCACGCAGGCGCAGCGACTGGGGCTGTGGGTGCTGCACGCGGAGGGGGCGCACGTCGCGGCATCCGCTCATTCGGGATCCGTCCGGACCGAGGACCCGGGCACGGTCGTCCACTGGTCCGAGCCGATCGTGCCGCGCGCACCGGACGCGCTCGTCGACCCGATCGAGAACGTCCTCGCGCTCAGCGCGAGCTGTCTGCCGTTCGAGGAGGCCCTCGCGATCTGGGAGTCCGCGATCGAGCGGGGACTGGTCCAGCTGCCCGCGCTCCATCGGCTGCCGTTCCGCGGACGGGCACGCGAGGTCCTGGCCCAGGTGACACCCTTCGCCGGTTCGGGCCTCGAGTCCTTCATCCCGCCGCGGCTCGCGTGGCTGCGGGTGCCCATCGTGCCGCAGGCCTGGATCGCCGGACATCGCGTGGACTTCCTGCTGGGCGATCGCCTCGTCCTGCAGATCGACGGCGGCACCCACGTCGGCGCGCAGCGCGACAGGGACAACGCCCATGACGCCGAACTGATGCTGCTCGGGTACCACGTGATCCGCGTCGGGTACGCGCAGGTCGTGCATCGCTGGCACGTCGTGCAGGACGCCGTCGCGCGCGCGGTGGCGCAGGGGCTGCATCTCGCTGAGCGGTGACGGTGACGCTGTCGGTGACGGTTCGCGAGGAGATGGAGGTTATCGAGGAGCGGATGCCGGGATCCGCCCCTCGGGACGCGTCATCTCCTCGCGAACCTCCGCACAGCGACGCGCCGCGCGCCGCGGCCGGCGTCAGCGCGTCAGAACGCGGCCTCGATCGTCTCGTTGCCGTCGATGATCTCGCGCACCGGGTCGCTCGTGAACGCGTCGATGAGCGCCTCGGTGGAGGCGGCATCCGCGTCCTCCTCGGGAACGACCAGCTGCAGGGCGAAGCGGTCGTCGAGCTCGGTCAGCAGCCCGTCGTCCTGCGGGGTGAGGCCGAGGGCGGCGATGTGGGACGGCCACTGGAAGACCAGGTCGGCCTCGTCGTACGCCGTGTTGAGCTGGTTGATCTGGAGTTCGAGGAACTGCAGGTCCTTCGGGTTCTCGGCGATGTCGTCCACGGTCGCCTCGTACGGGTCGACGCCCTCGGCGAGGGTGACGATCTTCGCGTCGGCGAGCATCTTCAGCGCGCGGCCGGTGTTGGAGGCGTCGTTCGGGATCGCGACGGTCGCCCCCTGGGGCAGGTCCGCGATGTCGTCGATCGTCTTCGAGTAGAACGCGATCGTGAAGTTGTAGATCGGCTGGACCGCTGTCAGCGATGCGTCGTTCGCGGCGTTGAACTCCTGCATGTAGGGCTCGTGCTGCGAGAAGTTCGCGTCGATGTCGCCGGCGGCGAGCATCTTGTTGATCGTGACGTAGTCGGCGACCTCGACGAGCTCGATGGCGTAGCCGTCCTCGATCTGGTCGGCCGCGGCCTCGACGACGTCGGTCATGGGCGAGGTGACGGCGCCGACCCGCAGCGTCTGCACCTGCTCACCGCCCGGTGCGGCGGGTGAGGCGCAGCCGGCCAGGAGGGCAACGGCGGCGGCCGTGAGGGCGGCGGCGAGGGTGAGGCGGCGCGGGGACATGGTGCTCCTTGTGGGATGGGGGTGGATGCCGGTGGTGGCGGACGCTCAGCGATGGTCGAGGCGGACCGAGATCCGCTGCCCGACCGCTTGGATCACGAGGACGATGGCGAGGATGACGAGGATCGTGAAGTACATGAGCGCGTCGTCGTACTCCTGGTAGCCGTACCGCAGCGCGAAGTCTCCGATCCCGCCGCCGCCGACCACGCCGAGGACGGTCGAGTAGGACAGCAGGCTGATGCTCGCCGAGGTCAGCGCGTACACGAGACCCGGCAGCGCCTCGGGCAGGAAGAAGCGCCACACGGTCTGCGGCACCGTGGCCCCGAGGGTCTGCGCGACGCGGGGGATGCCGGGGCTCACCTCGCGAAGGATCTGCTCGACCAGCCGGCCGTACACGGCGACGGCGACGACGCACAGCGAGAATGTCGCAGCGGGCGTGCCGAAGGTGGTGCCGTAGATCGCCCGGGTCGCCGGCACGAGGAACACGACGAGCAGCAGGAACGGGAACGAGCGGATGACGTTGATCAGGACGTTCGCGACGGTCCACACGACCCGCTGCGAGCGGATGCCCCCGGGTCGGGTGAGGTAGACGGCGGCGCCGAGGGGCAGGCCGAGCAGCACGGCGGCCGCCAGCGAGACGCCGAGCATGTAGCCGGTCTCGCCCAGGGCCTCGATGAGGTCGTCGCCGCGCTCGGCCAGCGACGCTCCGAGCGAGGCGAGGACGTCGTCGGGGTCGTTCATGCGCCGAGCTCCCGTCGCGCGCGATCGAGGTACGTCTCGCGCTCGCCGCGTGCGGTCGGGGAGACCGCGAGGATCTCGACGAGCCGGCCGTCGTCGAACAGGGCGACGCGGTCGCAGATCGAGCGGACGACGTCGAGGTCGTGGGTGACGATCACGACGGTCGTCCCGAAGCGATCGCGGGCGTCGCGCAGAAGATCGAGCACCTCGCCGGCGGTCGCCGCGTCGAGCGCCGACGTGGGCTCGTCGCAGAGCAGCAGCCGGGGGCGCGTCACGAGGGCGCGGGCGATGCCGACGCGCTGGCGCTGACCACCGCTCAGCTGGGCGGGATACGCGTCGGCCCGGTGGTCGAGCCCGACGAAGCGCAGCGCATCATCGACGGCCTGGGCTGACCGCTCGCTCCGGGGGCGGAGGGCGAGCGGGAGGTCGACGTTCTGCCGCACGGTGCGATTCGCGAGGAGATGCACGCCCTGGAAGACGACGCCGATCTCGCGCCGCAGGCTGCGGAGCCCCGTTCGACCGAGCCGTCCGACATCCTGGCCGAGCACGCTGACCGTGCCGGAGGTGGCGGCGACCTCACCCGTCAGCACCGAGAGGAGGGTGCTCTTCCCGGCGCCGCTCTCGCCGATGACGCCGAGGATCTCGCGGTCCGCGACGGTCAGGTCCACGTCCGCGAGACCGCGGACGCCTCCGGGGTACTCCACACCTGCGCGAGCGAGCTCGACAGGGGGCGCAGGCAGCACGGACGGACCTCAGAACGTTGTTGGATGAAGTCCAATTATAGTTCTGCCATGAGCACCAGGTACCGGACCGAGGCGATCAACGACGACGGCGGGACGGGTGTCAGCCGGGTCGTCGGCGGCCTGGAGGTCGCGGTCTCGAACCCGCTGAGCCCCGATGCGGACCTGTCGCGCAGCAATCCCGAGCAGTTGCTCGCCCTCGCCTGGGCCACCTGCCTCGACGCCACCCTGCAGGCGATCGTGAAGGCCGCGCACCGGACTCGGGTCCGCGTCGAGGTCGAGCTCCACGACTCCCCGGAGCGCGGCGGCTACGAGTTCCACGTCACCGCTTTCGTCTCCGCCGAGGGACGCACCCTCGCCGAGACAGAGGAACTCGTCGCTGCCGCCCACCATCGATGCCCGATCTCCCGCCTGCTGCAGGGTGCGGCGACCGTCGGCATCCGTGCGGAGGAGTGGGCCTCCTAGCGGTCCACGGCGAAACCGAGGTGCGGCATGTCGACGCCTCGGTAGCGGGTGACGAAGCGGCGACGGACCGTCATCCCGAGGCGGATGGCGACGTTCATGGACGCGATGTTCGTGTCGCGGACTTTTGCCCACACGGTCGGGGCGTCGAGGTTGCGGAAGGCCCAGTCGCGTGACGCCGCGGCGGCCTCGGTCGCGTATCCCCGATGCCAGTGCGCCCGCTGGAAGAGGTACCCGACTTCCAGGACCTCGACGTCTTCGATCCGCTGGCGGGTGATCCCGCACTGGCCGATCATCCCGCCCGGCTCGGCGGCGAGCTCGACCGCCCAGAGCCCGAACCCGTCCTCCTCGTAACGTTGCAGGTTGCGATCGAGCCACGCCCGGCACTCCGCCTCGGCGAAGGCCCCTTCGTAGGCGGTCATCGCAACCGGGTCGGTGAGGATCGTCCGGAGCGCCGGCAGATCGTCTTCGCCCATGTCTCGGAGAACCAACCGGGCAGTACGCAGCCTCATTCGCCGGTCCGGACGTCGATCCCGAGGGATGCCGCGAGCGCGAGTGCGTGCGAGGCCGCCTGGTCGGCGGTCACGGTCACGCCGCGCAGCATCCGGACATCCGTGAACGACAGCACCTCGGCGCCGCGCAGGTCGACGTCGCTCGCCTGCCACTCCCTGACGTCCATCTCGTCCACCGACGTCCCCCCGAACCGCATCCGCTCGACGCGGGCGCCCGGCAGGTCGAGGGTGCCGATGCGGCATCCGCTCACCTCGACGTCGCGCAGGGTCGCGCCCCCACCCGTCAGGTAGTCGACCCGGACGCCGTCGAGGACGAGGCCGTCGCACCGCGCTCGCGAGAGGTCGAGCGTGCCGATCCGCCCGCCGCGCACCACGACCGTCCGCCACGTCCCCTCGCGGGCGACCAGCTCGGCTGTCGACACCGCGTCGAGGACGACGTCCGCCAGGATCGCGCCGGTCAGATCGATGGAGTGAACGGATGCCGGGGCCACGACGCTCTCGCTGATGCGGCTGTGCGCGGCATCCGTCGTTCCGGGGTCGAGGTCGATGCGCGCCTCGGAGAACGCGCCCGACCGGCGCAGCGTCGCGGGTTCGAGCGCGCGGGGCAGATCGGGATCGGGGATGCGGGGCGGCTCGGGACGGGTGCGGGGGCGGGCCATGACGCCAGGCTATGCCGACGGTATGATTGTGGACATCAGCACCGATCCGGCCATCACCGGGGAGCTCTCGGAAGAACAGCGGTCCGCCGCCCAGTAGAACCGAGCGGGGCAGGCCCGTCATCGCCGCAGGTGAGTGGGTGCCCCCGGATCCGGGTGGCATCAAGCGGGGTGGTACCGCGGTCTCCGGATCGTCCTCGCAGGAGCAGACCTGCAGGAGTGACATGACCTACCCCCGACCTTCCGCCTTCGGCCCGGCCGCCGACGCGCCCGCGGCCGTCGTCCCGAGCCCGCGCTTCCCCGACCTCGAGCGCGAGGTCCTCGCGTTCTGGGAGCAGGACGACACGTTCCGCGCTTCGATCGCGCAGCGCGACGGCGCCGACGAGTGGGTGTTCTACGACGGTCCGCCGTTCGCCAACGGCCTGCCGCACTACGGGCACCTCCTCACCGGCTACGCGAAGGACCTCTTCCCGCGCTTCCAGACCATGCGCGGCAAGAAGGTCGACCGGGTCTTCGGGTGGGACACGCACGGCCTCCCCGCTGAGCTCGAGGCGATGAAGCAGCTCGGGATCACCGAGAAGAGCGAGATCGAGGACATGGGGATCGCCGCCTTCAACGCGAAGGCGCGCTCCTCCGTGCTCGAGTACACGCAGGAGTGGGAGAACTACGTCACCCGGCAGGCCCGCTGGGTCGACTTCGAGCGCGGCTACAAGACGCTCGACACCGGGTACATGGAGTCGGTGCTGTGGGCCTTCAAGGAGCTCTACGACAGGAACCTCGCCTACGAGGGGCACCGCGTGCTGCCGTACTGCTGGCGCGACGAGACGCCGCTGTCGAACCACGAGCTGCGCATGGACGACGACGTCTACAAGATGCGCCAGGACCCGTCGGTGACGGTGACCTTCCCGCTCGTCGGCGCGAAGGCCGAGGCCCTGGGCCTCACCGCCGTCCGTGCGCTCGCCTGGACGACGACGCCGTGGACCCTGCCGACCAACCTCGCGCTCGCCGTCGGACCCGACATCGAGTATGTGGTCCTGCCGGGCGGTCCCGCCGGCGCCGCCGACGTTCACGAGGACGCCCTCGAGGGGCAGTCCCACCGCTACCTGCTCGCCGCCGACCTCCTCGCGAACTACGCGAAGGACCTCGGCTACGCCTCCGCCGAGGAGGCGCGCGCCGCCGTCGACCAGACCGTCCGCGGAGCGGAGCTCGCCGACGTCGCGTACGACCGCCTGTTCGACTACTACGCCGACGAAGAGACGTGGGCCACGCAGAACGCCTGGCGCATCCTCGTCGACGACTACGTCACCACGACCGACGGCACCGGCATCGTCCACCAGGCCCCGGCATACGGTGAGGACGACCAGCGTGTGACGGGGGCCGCCGGCATCCCGCTCATCATGAGCCTCGACGACGGCGGACGCTTCCTGCCGCAGGTGACCGACGTCGCCGGCGAGCTGTGGATGGACGCGAACCGTCCCCTCATCCGCCTGCTGAAGGCCGAGGGGCGCCTCTTGCGCGAGGCGTCGTACGAGCACTCGTACCCGCACTGCTGGCGCTGCCGGAACCCCCTCATCTACAAGGCCGTCTCGAGCTGGTTCGTGCGGGTCACCTCGATCAAGGACCGCCTCGCCGAGCTCAACGAGCAGATCACGTGGGCGCCCGAGAACGTCAAGCACGGACAGTTCGGCAAGTGGCTCGAGGGCGCGCGCGACTGGTCGATCAGCCGCAACCGGTTCTGGGGCTCGCCGATCCCGGTGTGGAAGAGCGACGACCCCGAGTACCCCCGCGTCGACGTCTACGGTTCGCTCGAGGACCTCGAGCGCGACTTCGGTCGCCTGCCGGTGAACGAGGCCGGCGAGGTGGACCTCCACCGCCCGTTCATCGACGACCTGACGCGGCCGAACCCCGACGACCCGACCGGGCAGTCCACGATGCGCCGCATCGAGGACGTGTTCGACGTGTGGTTCGACTCCGGCTCGATGCCGTACGCGCAGGTGCACTACCCGTTCGAGAACCGCGAGTGGTTCGACGAGCACGCCCCCGCCGACTTCATCGTCGAGTACATCGGGCAGACCCGCGGCTGGTTCTATGTCATGCACGTGCTCTCGGGTGCGCTGTTCGACCGTCCCGCGTTCTCGGGCGTCGCCTGCCACGGCATCGTCCTCGGCAGCGACGGGCAGAAGATGTCGAAGTCCCTGCGCAATTATCCGGACGTCAGCGAGGTCTTCGACCGCGACGGCTCCGACGCGATGCGCTGGTTCCTGATGAGCTCGTCCGTCTTGCGCGGCGGCAACCTCGTCGTCACCGAGGAGGGCATCCGCTCTGGCGTGCGCGAGTTCCTCCTGCCGCTGTGGAACGCCTGGTACTTCTTCTCGACGTACGCGAACGCGGCCGGCGGACCCGACGGCGAGGGGTACGAGGCCGTCTGGCGCACGGACTCCACGAACGTCCTCGACCGTCACATCCTGGCGCTCACCGGCGACCTCGTCCGCGACGTCGCCGCCGACCTCGAGGCGCTCGACTCGACGATGGCCGCCGCCAAGCTCCGCGAGTTCGCCGAGGCGCTCACCAACTGGTACATCCGCCGCTCCCGCGACCGGTTCTGGGTGGGGGTGGATGCCGCCGACCCGAGCACGACCGAGGCGTTCGATACGCTCTACACGGTGCTCGAGACGCTCACCCGCGTCGCAGCGCCCCTCATCCCGCTCGTCGCTGAGCGCGTCTGGCAGGGACTCACCGGGGGTCGCAGCGTGCACCTCGAGGACTGGCCCGACGCCGCGCGGTTCGCCGCGGCATCCGACATCCGCGAAGCCATGGACACCGTCCGCGAGGTCTCGTCGGTCGCCAACGCGCTGCGCAAGAAGGAGGGCAAGCGCGTGCGTCTGCCCCTCGCGTCGCTGACGGTCGCCGTGACGGGCGCCGACGGACTCGCGCAGTTCGAGGACATCGTCCGCGACGAGCTCAACGTCAAGGCGGTCGAGGTCGTCGAGCTCACCGACGGCCTGGCCGAGCAGTACGGCATCAGCCAGCGTCTCGCGGTCAACGCGCGCGCCGCGGGGCCGCGCCTGGGCAAGCAGGTGCAGCACGTCATCAAGGGCGCCAAGGCGGGCCTGTGGAGCGAGGAGGGCGGCGTGGTCGTCGTCGACGGCATCGCGCTCGAGCCGGGGGAGTACGACCTCACGCTCGAGGCGGGCGGCGTCGCCGAGGGCACCGCGATCGCGCTCCTTCCGCGCGGCGGCTTCGTCCTGCTCGACACCACGACGACGCCCGAGCTCGAGGCCGAAGGCCTCGCGCGCGACGTCATCCGCGCCGTGCAGGACGCCCGCAAGGCGGCCGGATTCGAGGTGAGCGACCGCATCGCGCTGCAGCTCACCTTCGCCGACCGTGCCGACGCCGAAGCCGTCGCCGCGGCGTTCGACGTCGCCGACGTCGCAGGCGAGACCCTGTCGGTCGCCGACCTCGTCGCGACCGCCGACGGCGACACGCTGCGCGGCGAGGCCCTGCGCTCGAGCCCCGAGTACACGGCATCCGTCCCCGCCGGCACGTACGCGAACGCCGGCGACCTCACCATCGGCGTCCGCCGGATCGGAGCGACCTCATGAGCGACCGGACCCGAGCGGATGCCGTCTACGCGGCGCTCCTGCAGCGGCAGGGCGAGCGGTGGGTCGAGCCCCGCGTCGAGCGCACCCGCCGCGCCCTCGAGCTCCTCGGCGATCCGCAGCGGACCTACCGCGTCATCCACGTGACGGGCACGAACGGCAAGACGTCGACGAGCCGCATCGCGGAATCGATCGTGCGCGCCCACGGACTGCGCACGGGGCTGTTCACCAGCCCTCACCTCGAGCGGTTCACGGAGCGGATCATGATCGACGGCGAGCCGATCGCCGATGCCGCGGTCGCCGACGCGTGGGACGAGATCGCCCCGATCGTCGCGCTGGTGGACGAGGAGCTCGACGGCAAGGGCGAGCCGCCGCTCACCTTCTTCGAGCTGCTCACCGTGCTCGCCTTCGTCTCGTTCGCCGACGCCCCCGTGGACGTCGCCGTGATCGAGGTGGGCATGGGCGGCGCGTGGGACTCGACGAACACGGCCGACGGCGACGTCGCGGTCTTCGCCCCCATCGACATCGACCACGCCGACAAGCTCGGCGACACGATCGCCCAGATCGCGACGGTGAAGGCCGGGATCATCAAGCCGAACGCGGCTGCCGTCTCGGCGGCGCAGCAACCCGCGGCCCTCAGCGTGCTGACGACGGCCGCGCGGGCTCAGGGCGCGTCCCTGGCCGTCGAGGGCGAGCAGTTCGGCCTGCTCGACCAGAAGCTCGCGGTCGGCGGTCAGCTGCTCACGGTCCGCGGACTCGCCGCGACCTACGAGGAGCTGTATCTGCCCCTCTACGGCGCGCACCAGGGGCGCAACGCCGCCCTCGCGATCGCCGCGGTCGAGTCGCTCATCGGCGGTGGCACGCAGCCGATCGCCCCCGATGTGCTGGCCGACGGACTCGGTGCCGCCACCTCGCCGGGGCGCCTGCAGCTCGTGGGAGTCGCGCCCACCGTGCTCGTGGACAGCGCCCACAATCCGCATGGCGCGCGATCGCTCGTCGCAGCGCTCGGCGAGTCGTTCGACTTCGACGAGTGGGGCCTCGTTCTCGGCGCCTTCGCCGACAAGGACGTCGCCGGCATCGTCGGCACGCTCGCGCCCGCCGTCGCGCACGTGTTCGCCACGGCGCCCGAGTCCGACCGGGCGGAGGAACCGGATGCCGTCGCCGACCTCGTCGAGCAGACCGAGACACCCGTGACGGTCCACCGCGACCTCGCCGATGCCGCCGAGGCCGCGCGTGCGTGGGCTGCGGCATCCGACCGCCGGGCCGTCGTCATCGCCGGCAGCGTCGTGCTCGCCGGCGAAGCCGTCGTGCTCGCCGAGGCGGAGGACTGGAAGTCGGGGTACGAGGCGTGAGCGGGCCACGCGTGCGCCGCCGGCGCGGCGCCCGGGAGTCGCTCCTCTCGGTCATCCTCGGGTTCGAGTCGATCGTCGCGTTCCTGGCCGGGCTCGCGGTCTACGGCCTGCGCGCGCTGCCCGAGGGCATCGAGCCGTGGTGGGGGATCGTCGGCGGTGTCGTCCTCGGCGTCCTGATGATCGCCCTCGCAGGGGTCACCCGGTACCGCTGGGCGGTCATCGCCGGCGGCGCCCTGCAGGTCGTCATCGCGCTCGGGGCGATCCTCGTGCCCGCGCTCCTCATCGCGGCGGCCGTTTTCGGCGCGTTGTACGTCTATGGCACCATCAAGGGCGGCGCGCTCGATGCGCGCAACGCCTCACTCGCCGCCGAGGCGGAGAAGAACGGAGACTGACATGGCCACCGAACAGACCCTCGTCCTGGTGAAGCCCGACGGGGTCGCCCGCGGACTCACCGGCGCGATCCTCGCCCGCATCGAGGCGAAGGGGTACTCGCTCGTCGACATCCGCCTCGTCGAGCCCGACCGCGAGCGTCTTGAGCAGCACTACGCCGAGCACGCCGGCAAGCCCTTCTACGAGCCGCTGCTCGAGTTCATGATGTCGGGGCCCTCGGTCGCCATCCGCCTCGCCGGCAACCGCGTCATCGAGGGGTTCCGCTCCCTGGCCGGCACCACCGACCCGACCACGGCGGCACCGGGCACCATCCGCGGCGACTTCGGCCGCGACTGGGGTCTCGCCGTCCAGCAGAACCTCGTCCACGGCAGCGACAGCGTCGAGTCCGCGAACCGCGAGCTCGCCATCTGGTTCGACTGACCCGGATCCACGAGAGCGCCCGTCCCGTCATCGGGGCGGGCGCTTCGTCGTGTCAGCGGGTGAACTCCGAGATCCAGTCCAGCTGCACCTGCGCGATCACCCCGATGATGGCGAAGGCGACGATCGCCATGAGCGGCGTCCACGCCATCAGGGCGTCCGCGCGACGGCGTGCGGCAGCGGACGCCGGCAGCGCGCCGACCCGCACCAGATGCACGGCGACGGCGAAGAACGTCGGGATCGTCACCGACCACGTGACCATGCACCAGGGGCAGAGGGTCGCGAGCACGAAGATGCTCTGCGAGATGAGCCAGAGGACGAAGGCGAAGGCGGCGGTGACGCCGACCCCGAACAGCACCCAGAACCACCGCGCGAAGCGCGCGCCGGCGAGCAGCGCCGCACCGACCACGATCGGCGCGACCCAGCCCGTCAGGCCGAGGATCGGGTTCGGGAATCCGAACACCGACCCCTGCGCCGATTCGAGGTTCTTGCCGCATTGGACGAGCAGGCTGATGTCGCAGGATGCCGCCGACCCGGGATTCTCGAGGAGATGGAAGCGCTCGGTGGTCAGCTGGAAGGCGGCGAACCAGCCCACGACGCCGGCGAAGATGAGCCACAGGGCGAAGACGGTCGGGCGGGAGGTGCGGCTCGGGGAGGGCATGCGGGCGATTATCGCACCGCGCGTGATCCGCTCCCTGAGGCGCCGGCCGTGCATGTCCGAGGGCGTCGGTCACGGCTCCGGCTCGGGAAGTGGGATAATGGGGGTCGACGTCCCCGCGGCCGCGCCGCCAGGATGTCACCAGAAGACTTCGGGCGAGCAACGCCCGCGCAGCATCACCCCGCCGCGAGTGCGGGGATCGGCTGCAGACCAGATGAGTTCGCGGCACACCTCCGAGACCGGAGCGGAGCCGCCCGATTTTCGCCGGACGGCACGCGGAGCCGTCGGCTGGGAGTAAGCCAGAGATGGCAGATGAGACGAACGACACGACAGCATCCGATGCGACCGAGGGCGTTCTGACGCCTCACGACGCCGACGGCGGGACCGAGACCGGCCAGCCCGTCGAGGCGGAGTCGCAGCCCGCCGAGCCGACCGAGGACGCGCCCGTGGACGCGGCCGTCGAGGTCGAGGCCCCCGCCGAGGTGGCTCCGGCCGCGGAGGCGCCCGCCGAAGAGGCGCACGGGACCGAGGCGCCCGCGGAGGAGGCGCCCGTGACCGAGACGCCCGCGGCGGAAGCGCCGGGGGCACCGGAAGAGCCCGCCGCCCCCGCGATCCCCACCGCCGTGAGCCTCGGTCTGCTCCCGGAGCAGTTCGTCTCCGCGGTGTCGACCGCGCTGCACTTCTACGCCCCCGAGGTCGCCCCGCTCCCTGCCCTGTCGCGCGACGATCGTGACGACCGCGACGACGCCGGAGCCGAGGCATCCGGGGGATCGCGTCGCCGCAACCGCCGGCGCGGCGGCGGCAACACGTCCGAACAGAACGACGAGCCCGCGGCGCCGCGTCGTCGCGTCGTCGAGGTCATCACCGAGCCGCAGCGCATCAAGGGCTCGACGCGCCTCGAGGCCAAGAAGCAGCGTCGCCGCGACGGACGCGAGGCGGGCCGTCGGCGCGCCGTCGTCACCGAGGCGGAGTTCCTCGCGCGCCGCGAGTCGGTCGACCGCGACATGATCGTTCGTTCGCGCGGCGGCCGCATCCAGATCGCCGTGCTCGAGGACAACGTCCTCGTCGAGCACTACGTCGCGCGCAACCAGGACGCCTCCCTCATCGGCAACGTCTATCTCGGCCGCGTGCAGAACGTGCTCCCCAGCATGGAGGCGGCCTTCGTCGACATCGGTCGCGGTCGCAACGCCGTGCTGTACTCGGGCGAGGTGGACTGGGATGCCGTCGAGACCGGCAACCAGCCGCGCCGGATCGAACTCGCCCTCAAGTCCGGCGACCGCGTCCTCGTGCAGGTCACCAAGGACCCCGTCGGCCACAAGGGTGCGCGACTGACCAGCCAGATCTCGCTCCCCGGCCGCTACCTCGTGTACGTGCCCGGCGGCGCGATGAACGGCATCTCGCGCAAGCTCCCCGACACCGAGCGCGCCCGCCTCAAGAAGATCCTCAAGGAGGTCCTCCCGGAGTCCTCGGGCGTCATCGTGCGCACCGCGGCGGAGGGAGCCACCGAGGAGCAGCTCACCCGCGACGTGCAGCGCCTCACCTCGCAGTGGGAGCACATCAGCACGCAGGCTCAGACGGGCCAGGCGCCCGCGCTCCTGCACTCCGAGCCCGACCTGCTCGTCAAGATCGTCCGCGACGTCTTCAACGAGGACTTCCGCAAGATGCTCATCCAGGGAGATGAGGCGTACCAGACGATCACGTCCTACCTCACCGGCGTCGCCCCCGACCTGCTCGAGCGCATCGAGAAGTACGAGGGGGAGCAGGACCCGTTCGACGTGTTCCGCGTGACGGAGCAGATCGAGAAGGCGCTCGACCGCAAGGTGTGGCTGCCCTCCGGCGGATCGCTCGTCATCGACCGCACCGAGGCCATGACGGTCGTCGACGTCAACACCGGCAAATTCGTCGGCACGGGCGGCAACCTCGAGGAGACCGTCACCAAGAACAACCTCGAGGCCGCGGAGGAGATCGTCCGCCAGCTGCGGCTGCGCGACATCGGCGGCATCATCGTCGTCGACTTCATCGATATGGTGCTCGAGTCCAACCGCGACCTCGTCCTGCGCCGCCTCGTCGAGTGCCTGAGCCGCGACCGGACGAAGCACCAGGTCGCCGAGGTCACCTCGCTCGGCCTCGTGCAGATGACCCGCAAGAAGATCGGCCTCGGGCTGCTCGAGACCTTCAGTGAGGCGTGCGAGGTGTGCGCCGGTCGCGGCGTCATCGTGCACCACGACCCGGTCGTCAAGCACCGCGCCTCGTCGGGCGGGGGCAACGGCAACGGCAACAACCGGCGCCCGCGTCAGAACGGCGGCTCCGCGCCGGCGCAGAACGGCGCCGCCGCCGCACCGGCACCCGGCGGCACGCACGTGATCACCGAGGGTGTGAAGTCCGCGCTCGCGCAGATCGCGGCATCCACCATCCAGCCGCACGAGGAGCCCGCCGCCGTCGTCGCGGAGGAGCCCGTCGCCGAGCGTCCCGAGCGGCCCAAGCGCCCGCGCCGCAAGAAGGCGGAGCCCGCCAAGACCGACGCCGACCGCCTGCTCGACTCGGTGCTCGAGGCGCTGCCCGAGCCGAAGGCGCCCGGTCAGGGGCGCGCGCGTCGTCGCGTGACGACCGCCGCGCTGACCGGCACGCCCGTCCAGACCCCGACCGAGGACTGAACGCGCACGTCACCGTCCGCGGCGCTCGCGGGCGGTGACGCGCAGTCCCGAGGCGATCAGCCGACGGACGAGGTCGTGCGCACTCACGCGCTCCGCACCGCCCGCCACGAGGCGGTCGATCGCGTCCTCGGGGACGTCGTAGTGGTCGCGGTCGAAGGCGCGGGGCGGGATGCCGTGGGTCGCCGCGAAGGCGTGGAGCTCGTCGAGGTCGTTGTCCGAGACCATGTGGGCCCAGAGCCTGCCGTGCGCCGGCCACATCGCGGAGTCGACGAGGATGGCCATCCGCCGATCATATGACCGCACCGCGCGAGGGGGACCGGCCGCGGCGCGCCGGGCCGCGCTTTTGCCCTCACTGCGGCGATCGGGTATTCTGGCTCCTTGGTGCGTCACGTGTCGCAGGCAGTTGCGACGCAGAGCCTGGCTTCCGCACCACGACTTCCAGTCTCATCAGACAATCGGAGCCGAGCGCTCCACAGAAGAAACAAGGTGTGAAGTGGTTTACGCAGTTGTGCGCGCCGGTGGCCGTCAGGAGAAGGTCCAGGTCGGCACCATCGTCGTCCTCGACCGTCAGGCGGCGAAGGTCGGCGACAAGATCGAGCTCCCCGCCGTCCTGTTCGTCGACGGCGACGCCGTGACGACCGACGCCGACAAGCTCGCGAAGGTCAAGGTCACCGCCGAGGTCCTCGGCGAGGAGCGCGGCCCGAAGATCGTCATCCAGAAGTTCAAGAACAAGACCGGCTACAAGAAGCGCCAGGGCCACCGCCAGGACCTCACGCGCGTCAAGATCACCGGCATCAAGTAAGAAGCCGAGAGGACACGAGAGATGGCACACAAAAAGGGCGCAAGCTCCACCCGTAACGGTCGTGACTCCAACGCACAGCGCCTCGGCGTGAAGCGTTTCGGCGGCCAGCAGGTCCTCGCCGGCGAGATCATCGTCCGTCAGCGCGGCACCCACTTCCACCCGGGCGCCGGTGTCGGCCGCGGTGGCGACGACACGCTGTTCGCGCTGGCCGCGGGCGCGGTCGAGTTCGGCACGAAGGGCGGCCGCAAGGTCGTCAACATCGTGTCGGTCGCCGAGTAATCGGACGCAATCCTTCACGAGGGGCGGGCTACGGCCCGCCCCTCGTCTTTTCCCCTGATAGGAGACATCGCATGGTGACGTTCGTCGACCGCGTGACGCTGCATCTGCGCGCGGGCAAGGGCGGCAACGGCTGCGTCTCTGTCAAGCGCGAGAAGTTCAAGCCGCTCGCCGGCCCCGATGGCGGCAACGGCGGGCACGGCGGTGACATCGTCCTCGTCTCCGACCCGCAGGTGACGACGCTCCTGTCGTACCACCACTCGCCGCACCGCTCGGCCGGCAACGGCGGGTTCGGCATGGGTGACCACCGCTCCGGCGCGAACGGCGAGCCCCTCGAGCTCACCGTCCCCGTCGGCACGGTCGTCAAAGACGACAACGGTGAAACCCTCATCGACATGGCGACCCCCGGCATCCGCTTCGTGGTCGCGCCGGGCGGGCAGGGCGGTCTCGGCAACGCGGCGCTCGCGAACCCCAAGCGCAAGGCCCCCGGCTTCGCGCTACTCGGCACGCCCGGCTGGGAGGGCGATGTCCACCTCGAGCTGAAGACGGTCGCCGACGTCGCCCTCGTGGGCTTCCCGTCCGCCGGCAAGTCGAGCCTGATCGCGGCGATCTCCGCCGCGCGGCCCAAGATCGCCGACTACCCGTTCACGACGCTCCACCCGAACCTCGGGGTCGTCCAGGCCGGCGATGCGCGGTACACCGTCGCCGACGTGCCCGGCCTCATCGAGGGTGCCAGTGACGGCAAGGGTCTGGGACTCGAGTTCCTGCGTCACGTCGAACGCTGCACGGCGCTCGTGCACGTCCTCGACTGCGCGACGCTCGAGCCCGGTCGCGATCCCCTCAGCGACCTCGACGTGATCCTCGCCGAGCTCGGGGCCTACCCCGTGCCCGAGGGCCAGGTGCCCCTGCTGGAGCGTCCGCAGCTCGTCGCACTCAACAAGCTCGACGTCCCCGAGGCGAAGGACCTCGCCGACCTCGTCCGACCCGAGCTCGAAGCGCGCGGCTTCCGCGTGTTCGACATCTCGACCGTCAGCCGCGACGGTCTGCGTCAGCTGACCTTCGCGCTCGGCGAGATCGTCGAGGAGCACCGCGCGGCCCTCGCTGCCGCGCCCGCGCCGGAGCGCGTCGTGATCCGCCCGAAGGGATCGACGAAGGACTTCGAGATCCGCGTCGAGGGCGGCACGTACGGCAACATCTTCCGCATCCTCGGCGACAAGCCGTTGCGGTGGGTGCAGCAGACCGACTTCCAGAACGAGGAGGCCGTCGGATTCCTGGCGGACCGCCTCGAGAAGCTGGGCGTCGAGGACGGCCTCTTCAAGGCCGGCGCGCAGGCCGGGTCGACGGTCGTGATCGGCCCCGGTGACGGCATCGTGTTCGACTGGCACCCGTCCCTCGGGTCCGCGGCCGAGCTCATGACCGCGCCGCGCGGCACCGACCCCCGACTCGATCTGAACCCGCGTCGGACGACGTCCCAGCGCCGTGACCGCTATCACGAGCGGATGGATGCGAAGGCCGAGGCCCGCGCCGAGCTCGAGTCCGAGCGCCTCGCGGCCCGCGGGGAGGACGAGGACGCGTCGTGACGCTGCAGGACCGCGCAGGCCTCGCCGGCGCACGCCGTGTCGTGGTGAAGGTCGGGTCGTCCTCGATCAGCGGTGAGAACGCCGGCAAGATCGGACCGATCGTCGATGCCCTCGCCGAGGCGCACGCGCGCGGCACCGAGGTCGTGCTGGTCTCCTCCGGCGCCATCGCCACCGGCATGCCGTTCCTGCTCCTCGACGCGCGTCCGAGCGACCTTGCCACGCAGCAGGCGGCCGCCGCGGTGGGGCAGAACGTCCTCATCTACCGCTACCAGGAGGCGCTGCGCCCGTTCGAGATCGTCGCGGGTCAGGTCCTGCTGACGGCGGGCGACCTCGAGAACCCGACGCACCGCTCGAACGCGCGACGCGCGATGGAGCGATTGCTGGGTCTGCGGATCCTGCCGATCGTCAACGAGAACGACACCGTCGCGACCCACGAGATCCGCTTCGGCGACAACGACCGGCTCGCCGCCCTCGTCGCCCAGCTGATCGGGGCCGACGCACTCGTGCTGCTGAGCGACATCGAGACGCTCTACACCCGCCCGCCCGACGAGCCCGGCGCCGTCCCCATCACGCGCGTCGACTTCGGTGACGACCTCGCCGGGTACCAGTTCGGCTCCGTCGTCGTGAACAGCGTCGGCACCGGGGGAGCGGCCACGAAGGTGTCGGCGGCCCGGCTCGCGTCCGCTGCGGGGATCGCGGTGCTCGTCACGAGCGCCGATCTCGTGCACGCGGCGCTCCGCGGCGACGAGGTGGGCACGTGGTTCGCGCCGAACCCGCATCCGGCCGCGCCGTCGATCACCGGGTCCGTGCGGGTTCCCGAGGCCTGACACGGGGGGAGCGGCGGCATCCGTCCGCTCTAGACTTGGCGGATGACGATCACCGCGACCACCCCCCAGGAGCGCATGCACGCGGCGCGCACCGCGTCCCGGTCCCTGGGTCTGTTGACGGATGCCGCCAAGGCCGACCTCCTGCGCTCGATCGCCGCCGCGATCGAGGCGAACATCGCGCCCATCGTCGCCGCCAACGCCGAGGACCTGGCGCGCGGCCGCGCCGACGGCCTCTCGACCGGCCTGCTCGATCGGTTGACGCTCGACGATCAGCGGGTGCGCGCCCTCGCTGCCGCCGTGCGCGACGTCGCCGAGCTCCCTGACCCCGTGGGTCGCGTGCTCGATGAGCGCGTCCTGCCCAACGGATTGCACCTGCAGAAGGTGTCCGTCCCGTTCGGGGTGATCGGCTCGATCTACGAGGCCCGCCCCAACGTGACCGTCGACATCGCCGCCCTCGCGCTGCGGTCGGGCAACGCCGTGGTCCTTCGCGGCGGGAGCGCTGCGCAGTCCTCGAACGCGGCCCTCATCGCCGTCATGCGCGGCGCCCTCGCCGAGGCCGGCGTCGACCCCGAGGCCATCCAGACCGTCGACGACTTCGGTCGGGACGGCGCGCGGGCGCTCATGCGCGCCCGCGGACTCGTCGACGTCCTCGTCCCGCGCGGCAGCGCGCAGCTGATCGAGACGGTCGTCACGGAGTCGTCGGTGCCGGTCATCGAGACCGGTGCGGGCGTCGTGCACATCGTCCTCGACGAATCGGCTCCGCTCGAGTGGGCGACCGACATCGCCGTCAACGCGAAGGTGCAGCGCCCCAGCGTATGCAACGCCGTCGAGACTCTGCTGGTGCATCGGGGCGCCGCCGAGCGCCTCGTGCCGCCCGTGGTGGCCGCTCTGCAGGCCCAGGGGGTCACCGTCCACGGCGACGACGCCACCGCGGCACTGGCGGCCGATGTGGTCCCCGCGACGGAGGCCGACTGGGCGACCGAGCACATGAGCCTCGACATCTCGGTGCGTGTCGTCGACGACCTCGACGAGGCCCTCGCGCACATCCGGCGCTACTCGACACAGCACACCGAGTCGATCATCACGGCCGACGACGCGGCCGCGGAGCGGTTCCTCGCCGAGGTGGATGCCGCGGTCGTCATGGTCAACGCGTCGACCCGTTTCACCGACGGCGGCGAGTTCGGCTTCGGCGCTGAGGTGGGCATCTCGACGCAGAAGCTCCACGCGCGGGGCCCCATGGGCCTCCCGGAGCTGACGACCACCAAGTGGCTGGCGCGGGGCGCCGGGCAGATCCGCTCCTGACCACCTAAACTGTTCCTGCACCCGACCCCTCGAACGGAGCCCGAATGAATCTCGCGACGACCATCGTTTCCGCTGCGGCGGAGGCCGAGCACCAGGGCGGCAACGTCATGGCCACGACCTTCGTCTACGGTGTGGTGGCCCTCGTGCTGTTCCTGCTGCTCGCGCTCGTGTCGGTGTCGTACCGCAACGTGGCCAACCGCCACGCGCACAAGGCCGAGGCGTACGCCGCGAAGAACCCCGTGCAGCAGGCGGGCCACGGCCACCACTGAGGCCGTGTCCATGGCAACCACGCGCGCACCGCGTATCGGTGTGATGGGCGGCACGTTCGACCCGATCCATCACGGCCACCTCGTGGCGGCGAGCGAGGTCGCTCAGTCGTTCGATCTCGACGAGGTCATCTTCGTCCCGACCGGTCAGCCGTGGCAGAAGTCGGGCGTCTCCTCGGCGGAGCACCGGTATCTGATGACCGTCATCGCGACGGCATCCAACCCGATGTTCACCGTGAGCCGCGTCGACGTCGACCGGACCGGGGCGACCTACACGATCGACACCCTGCGGGACCTCAAGGCGCAGCGGCCCGACGCCGACCTCTTCTTCATCACCGGGGCCGACGCCATCGCGCAGATCCTCGGATGGCGCGACGTCGCCGAGCTGTGGGAGCTCGCGCACTTCGTGGCGGTGTCGCGTCCGGGGCACACGCTCAGCGTCGACGGGCTGCCAGCTGAGGACGTCAGTAAGCTCGAGATCCCCGCCCTGTCGATCTCCTCCACCGACTGCCGCGCTCGCGTGAGCCGTGGACACCCCGTCTGGTACCTCGTCCCGGATGGCGTCGTCCAATACATCGCGAAGCATCACCTGTATCGGAGCAAGGCATGAGCACACCTGACCAGCCGAGCACTCCGCCGCTCACCCGGCGCCAACTGCGCGAGCTGCGCAACACGGCATCCACGCCCATCATCACCCCCGAGCAGGCGCGGGCGGATGCCGAGATGTCGGATGCCGCCGCGGAGGAAGCGGCCGAGGCGGCCGCCGCCCACGAAGCCGAGGTCGCGCCCGAGCGGACGCCGATCGCGCTCGACGATCTCTCCGACCTCGACCCGGACGCGCATCCCGTCACGCGGCGACAGGCGCGTCTGCTGGAGAAGCTGCGCACCGGCACCGTCGAGGTGATCCCGACCGACACCGGCGACGTCCCCACCTCGGAGACCGAGGCCGACGCCGGAGATGAGGCGCCCGAGGATGCTCCCGACGTCGTCGACGCCGAGGACATCGAACACCCCGAGGAGCCTGCAGCGGCGGACGAGCCTGCTGTCGATGAGCCCGCGGACGAGATCGAGGCCGAGCCGCTGCACGGAGCCGTCGACGAGGACGCGCACGGAGCCGTCGACGAGGTCGCGCACGATGTCGACGAGGACGCGCACGATGTCGACGACGAGGAGCCCGCGGCCCACGGCGACGAGTCCGCGGAGCACGAGAATCTCGCCGAGGAGGAGCGCGCACAGGACGACGCGCCCGCAGAGGCGGATGCCGACGAACCGGCCGACGCCGCCGCCGAACCCGCGGAGCGCAAGGAGACGGAGGCGCACGACGAGGAGCAGGAGCCGGCGCGCGTCGTCGCGCCCGATCTCGGCGCGCAGCTGCTCGAGGACGGGGCGGCGCACGTCGAACTGCCGCCGTCGTTCGACCACCTGCTGACCCGGGGAGGGAGCGGGTCCGCCTCCGCGCCGAACGCCCTCATCCTGTCGCAGACGCCCGACACCGGCTCGCTGTCGGTCCCGATCCTCGGTACCGGTGAGTTGATCATCACGGGCAGCTATCAGCTGCCCGACACGTTCGGCTCGACCGGTGGAGCCCCCGGGGTCTCCGACGGGAAGGATGCCGACGCCGCCCTCATGGACGGGGAACTCCCGCCGGCGTCGTCGCCCACCCCGATCGCCGCGTCGGCCGCGATCAGTACGATCAAGAGTGCGGATGACATCATCCGCCCCCCGGCGCCCGAAAAGGGCAGCCGCCTCATGATGACACTCGCGATCTGCGCCGGAGCCCTCGGGCTCGCCATCGCGACAGTGCTCGTCCTCATCCTTGTGAACGGAAGTTTCTGATGGTCGCTGCAGAGCACACGCACGAACTCGTCCAGGTGGCCGCCGCCGCCGCCGGCAGCAAGGGCGGCACGGATCTCGTCGCCTTCGACGTCTCCGGTCCGCTCCCGCTCATCGACGCGTTCCTCCTCGTGACGGGAAACAGCGAGCGCAATGTTGCCGCCATCGCCGACGAGGTCGAGGACAAGATGCTCGAGGCCGGGCAGAAGCGTCTGCGCCGCGAAGGGCGCGACGAGTCGCGTTGGGTGCTGCTGGACTTCGGCGACCTCGTCGTCCACGTCTTCCACGAGGAGGAGCGGGTCTTCTACGGGCTCGAGCGCCTGTGGAAGGACTGCCCGGTCATCCCCGTGACGATCGCGGAGCCCACTCCGAGCGAGTGACGATGTCGCCTCGTGTTCAGAGCACTCCTCGGCGTGTAGTAAGCTGAATGAGTTGCCGCGAGCGGCGACCAAGGGCCTGTGGCGCAGCTGGTAGCGCACCTGCATGGCATGCAGGGGGTCAGGGGTTCGAGTCCCCTCAGGTCCACCAAAAGTTCGAAAGTCGAAACTTGCCCCGCTTGAATGCGGGGCATTTTCGTTGTTGCTACCGGGCCTGCGCTGTAGGTGTTGATTCTCTGCGAAGTCACGGTGTCGACACCGGCCTGGGGCTGCAGCTCGACGTTCTCGTTCTCGTCCACGATGATGCGCGTGAACAAGGCTTGGTTCAGGAACCGGCGTTCAGCGGGTTCGCAACGCAGGTACAACCCTTGCAGATCGGTGAGCACGGCGAGCATGTCTTCGAGGCCTTCACGGGCGTCCGCGTAGCGGGAATGCAGGCTGTCGAGCCTGGTCTGGATCGCGCCGAGTGCGTTCTGGATTCGGTCTTGCTCGCTCTTCAACAGATCGACCGGGATCGCATCGGCGTAGTGCGCCTGCACGAGCTTCAACCGTTCGGACTCGAGGCGAGCCTTCTGCTCGGTGAGTGCCGCGCGCTCGTCGCTGGCCCCGCCTTCGAGCCTGTCGAACACCTCGTGCAGAATCTTCCCAACCCCGGCAGCTTGGTCTTCGGTGAGTGACTTCGTGGCGTATGCCTGCTCGACTTTCAGTTCGATCCGCTCCACCAGGATCGCACTTCGCGTGCAACTCGTGGTTTTGCGACGGCGACCTGAGCAGGAGAAGTAGTCGTACCGTTCGCCCGTGTTTCCCTGCGGACGTTCAAGCATGAGCTTTGCCCCACAGGAGCAGTAGAGCGCGCCTTTGAGGTAGTGGTCGTGCTTCTGCGGTCGCTGACCTCGCTGGTTGTTGCGGTCGAGAATCTGCTGCACTTTCGACCAGACCTCGGGTGTGACCATCACGTCGTGGCTGAGTAGTGCCCCGTAGAGTGGTGTAACGATCCCGGCCAGTAAACGTCAGCGTGGCCACCGGGATCTTCCTTCGAGGAAACTCTCACATCCCACTCGAAAGGCGTCACACCGATGACCACTCCCTCT
>NZ_JAMXSA010000014.1:0-54887 GCF_024124465.1 Microbacterium sp. CnD16-F | reverse complement strand
CGCGTCGCACGCCGAGGACGCTGACCGCGCCGGCGCCGACCGCGGCGGGCGCGACCCACCAGAACTCCGCCACCGCGGCCCCGATCGCGACGACCCAGAGCTGCATGCCGCCATGCTAGCCGCGACCGGTGGGCGCGCTCTCAGGTCGCGCTCAGCGCACGAGGCGAGCGCCCGAGAACCGGGTGACGACCCCGGGGTGCCGGGCGGGCATCGCGAGCACCGAGTCGGGTGCGCGATCCGCGAGTCCCGGGAACCCGGCATCCGCGAGCAGGCCGTCGTCGAGACGGTCGACCGTCGCGCGGACGAGCGGCCACGGCTCGTGCTCGTTCGCGGCCCAGATCGTCCGGCCGAGGTGTCGTTCGTGGAAGCCCCAACGCGCCGTGAGGAACCGGCTCAGCTCGTCGTCGACGGCTTCGGTCCCGGGGGTGGCGCGGATGCGGGTGCGCACCCGATCCCCGAAGCCCGGATGCCTCCGCGACGCGTACTCGATCGCGTCGCCGTCCGTGCGCGTCGCCGCCTTCGCCCAGCGGTAGGGGAGTCCGAACACGGCGCGCGCTCCGAGGACCGGCAGGAGGTGTTCGGCCTCGAGCGTCTGGAAGACGACGCCGCGGCGACCGTCGGCATCCCGCGCGTACGTCCGGACGTTGATCTCGACGAACCGCCCCACGAACGGGACCGGGGGCAGCGGCAGGAACCGGAACTCGCTGAGAACGAACGGGATGAGGCCCACCCACGCCGACCCGTCGAACACGTCGGGTTCGGTGCCCGGCGGCAGCAGCGGCGCGACCTGCGACGGGTCGACGCGCCAGTGCAGGAAGCACGCCCCGCTCCAGCGCTGCTGCAGCACCGCACGGCCGGGAAGGGCGGGAGCGGTGGCGTCCATGACCCGGGTCAGCCGAACAGGAGCGTGAGGACGGTCGCGCCGCCGCCCACGAGCACCATCGAGATGATCACGGTCCACGCGATCACCTTCGTGCGGGCGCGCCTGCGCCCGACGAAATCGGCGTACTCCGGGTCGTCGCTCACGCGGGGACCTCGTCGACGATCGGGCCGAAGGCGGCGGGCAGCGTCGCCTTCGCGACGCGTCGCAGCTCGGGCACCGGGATCGAGAAGACGTCCTGGATCTCGAGGGACGACTGCTCGCCCTCGGGGGCCGAGTCGGTGACGCCGATGCGCAGCACGGGGTAACCGCGACCCTCGCACAGGCCGCGGAACTTCACGTCCTCCTCGCGCGGGACCGAGACGATGACGCGGCCGGTCGACTCGCTGAAGAGGGCGGTCGCGGCATCCACCCCGTCGCGCTCCATGATCTCGCGCAGCCACACGCGGGCACCGACGCCGAACCGCGTCGTCGCCTCGGCGAGGGCCTGCGCCAGACCGCCGGCCGAGAGGTCATGCGCGCTCGAGACGAGCATCTCGTCGCGCGCGGCCTGCAGCAGGCCCGCGAGCGTCTTCTCGCCGGCGAGGTCGACCTTCGGCGGACGACCGCCGAGGTGACCGTGGACGGTGTCGGCCCAGGCCGAGCCGTCGAGCTCGGTGGAGGTCGTGCCGAGCAGGTAGATGTTCTCGCCGGCATCCTGCCAGCCGCTCGGGATGCGGCGGGCGACGTCGTCGATGATGCCCAGCACGCCGACCACGGGGGTCGGGAAGATGGGCTGGTCGCCGGTCTGGTTGTAGAAGCTGACGTTGCCGCCCGTGACCGGGACGCCGAGCTCGAAGCAGGCGTCGGCGAGACCGTCGACGGCCTGCCCGAACTGCCACATGACCTCGGGGTTCTCGGGGCTGCCGAAGTTGAGGCAGTCGGTGACCGCCGTCGGCTGGGCGCCCGTGACGGCGACGTTGCGGTATGCCTCGGCGAGGGCGAGCTGCGCACCCGCGTACGGGTCGAGCTGGCAGTAGCGGCCGTTGCAGTCGGTCGCGATCGCGAAGCCGAGACCGGACTCCTCGTCGACGCGGATCATGCCGGCGTCGTCGGGGAAGCTGAGGGCCGTGTTGCCCATGACGTAATAGTCGTACTGGTTCGTGACCCACGACGTGTCGGCGAGGTTGGGGCTGCCGAGCAGCTGCAGGAACTGCGTGCGGAGGACCTCGGGATCGTCGCTGCGCTCGAGCGCGGCGGCCGAGTCGTCGCGCAGCGCGTCGATCCACGTCGGGTAGGCGACGGGGCGCTCGTAGACGGGGCCGTCGACCGCGACGGTCGAGGGGTCGACGTCGACGATCTGCTCGCCGTGCCAGAAGATCTGCAGGCGGCCGTCACCGGTGACCTCGCCGAGGACGCTCGTCTCGACATCCCACTTCTGCACAACGGCGAGGAACGCGTCGAGCTTCTCGGGAGCGACGATCGCCATCATGCGCTCCTGGCTCTCGCTCATGAGGATCTCCTCGGGCGTGAGCGAGGGGTCGCGCAGCAGCACCTTCTCGAGGTCGACGCGCATGCCCGAACCGCCGTTGGCGGCCAGCTCGCTCGTCGCGCACGAGATGCCGGCGGCGCCGAGGTCCTGGATCGCCTCGACCAGCTCGCCCTGGTACAGCTCGAGGCAGCACTCGATGAGCACCTTCTCGGCGAACGGGTCGCCGACCTGCACGGCGGGACGCTTGGTGGGGCCGCCGTCGGCGAAGGTGTCGGATGCCAGGATCGACGCGCCGCCGATGCCGTCGCCGCCCGTGCGGGCGCCGAAGAGGACGACCTTGTTGCCGGCGCCGGTGGCGTTGGCGAGCTTGATGTCCTCGTGGCGGAGGACGCCGACCGCGAGCGCGTTGACGAGCGGGTTGCCCTGGTAGACCTTGTCGAAGACGGTCTCGCCGCCGATGTTGGGCAGGCCGAGGCAGTTGGCGTAGAAGCTGATGCCGCTGACGACGCCATGCACGACGCGGGCGGTGTCGGGGTCGTCGATGTCGCCGAAGCGCAGCTGGTCCATGACGGCGACGGGGCGCGCGCCCATCGAGATGATGTCGCGGACGATGCCGCCGACGCCCGTCGCGGCGCCCTGGAACGGCTCGATGTAGCTCGGGTGGTTGTGGGACTCGACCTTGAAGGTGACGGCCCAGCCCTCGCCGACGTCCACGACGCCGGCGTTCTGGCCCATGCCGACCATGAGCCGTTCCTTCATCTCGTCCGAGACCTTCTGGCCGAAGCGGCGCAGGTAGATCTTGGAGGACTTGTAGGAGCAGTGCTCGCTCCACATGACGGAGTACATCGCCAGCTCGCCCGAGGTGGGGCGGCGGCCGAGGATCTCGCGGATCTTGTCGTACTCGTCAGGCTTGAGGCCGAGCGCCGCGTACGGCTGCTCCTTCTCCGGCGTGGCGACGGCGTTCTGGACAGTGTCTGCGACGGGGGTGCTCACGCGGCTGGGCTCCAAGACTCGGGATGCCGGGGGACGCCCCCATCCTATCGGCGGGGCACCCGCATCCCGTCGTGTACGGATCCGGCCCATAGCGATACGCTGACGCCGTCCGCTCGGCGCACTCCTTGCTCACCGGCAGCGCCGAGGGCAGCGGGGCGGAGTCGTCCTAGTCCTCAGCGCCGGGCTCGTCCGTCTCGCTCGGGTCGGAGTCGATGACGCCGATGCCGACGGCGTGGTGGCTGGGTTCCTCGTCCTGCTGCGGCGGTGCCTTCGGCTCTTCGCCGGGCTCCTTGGCGACGCTGGGCTCCTCGAGCTCGTCGGTGTCGGGCATCTCCTCGGGGTCGGCGTGCTCGGTGCCTTCGTTCTCGGTGCCTTCGTTCTCGGTGCCTTCGTTCTCGGTGCCTTCGTTGTCGGCCATGGCGGCTCCTTCCGTTGGTCTTACTGTGCGGGTGGGATGCCGCGGTCGCGACGGTCTTGACGGCCCTCGTGTCGGTGGGTAGGTCTACGCTGACCGGATGGATCCGATCGGGCGTCTGCGGGAACGTGAGCGTGAGTTGCGCGCGCAGCTCGCCCGGCTCGATGCGGATGATGCGGCGCTGCGGGTCGACCGGTCGGACGCGACGGCGGATGACGAGCACGACCCCGAGGGCTCGACGCTGTCGGGTGAGTGGCAGCGTGTCGACGCCTTGCGGGCCTCGACGCGGGACGAGTTGACGCAGGTGGCGACGGCGCTCGCGCGGGTGGATGCCGGGACCTACGGCGTCTGCGACCGCTGCGGACGACCGATCCCCGAGGCGCGGCTCGAGGTGCGCCCGCAGGCGACGATGTGCGTCGCGTGCGCGTCGATCGGCTGAGGACGGCCGCGTTCGCTGGTCGGCGCATCGCGGGGTTCCGTGGGTTCGCGGGCACGCGGGTCTCGAGCCGTCGCGCCGGCATGCGGGTCCTGAGCGACCGTGACGGCGTGCGGATCTTGCTGCATCGCCGCGCGGTACGCCTGACGAACCGATCCGAACCGAACCGGAGCTCGTTGCGTGTCCGCTGCCGCGACAGGGCGCGTCGGTGGTCACGTCAGAAGGGTGCGGGTTCCGCTGACGTGGTCGGCGGTGGCGGTGGTGGTGCGGCAGGGGTGAAGGCGACGGCCGGTGTCGGTGCGTCTTCTCTGTAGATCCTGCCGAGGGGTGAGGTCCATTCCAGGACGCCACCCTTGCGTTGTCGCACTCTCCAGGCGGTGAACTGCTTCATGGAGTGATGCCTCTGGCACAGGTGGGCGAGGTTCGACAGTTCCGTTCTGCCACCGAGGGCGTGATCGTGGGTGTGGTCGACCTCGCAGCGGATCGCCGCGATGCGGCACCCGGGGAACCGGCAGTGCTGGTCCCGGGCTTGCAGGAACCTGCGCATCCCCGACGGGACACGGTACGAGTCGGTGGAGACCGTGACACCGGTGGTGGGGTCGTGGAACAGCCGCTCCCAGATGTGGGTGCCGCCGGCGAGCGTCCGTGCGGTGGCGGGGTCGATCGGGGAACGTCCGGTCAGGTCACAGGGCCCGTCATCTTGACCGGTGAGTGTCGCGGCGGGGACGAGCACTTGTACGCGTGCGCGGATCGCGCCCAACGGGCCGGCGGTGGTGTCGCGGGTGTCGTCGAGGGCTGGCGTTCCGGCGAGGAGCAGGTCGGCGAGCACGTCGGCGCGGACCTGATCGATCGAACGCTGATCTGTCGCAACGACAGTGGCGGCATCCTCGCTGTCGCCGTGGCCATCGCCGACGTCTACGCCCGTCGCGGCGTCTCCGAACGCGACACCTGCCCCGCCGTACGCGGCGGCCCGTTCGTCGCGGGTGTCGATGACTGCTCGCGCTTGCTGCGTGAGCCGGTCGTGGATCCCTTCGGCGATCACCGTCGGGAGGGTCGCGACCACATCGCTCATCCCATCCCGCCCCGGGACGATCCGCACGCACCTGCCAGCGGCAGCTTCCTCGTGCCGTTCCGCGAACGAGCGCGGGTGCATCCGGTGTGCGAGGATCTCCAACTCGCCTCGCACCCGGTTCGGGGTGTCCCGTTCGCACCGGCTGATCGCGACCTGTTCGAACTCCGCCCACATCTCCGCCGGCAGGGTGGTCCCGGTCTCGAGGATCGCGATCGCGTGGCCCCGCACGATCCGACCCTGCTCCCACGCCTCGACCGTTGCGGGGAAGCCCTCGACCAGAGTCCGCGCTTCACCGATTCGGCGTTGCACGGTCCGGTCGGTGACCCGCATGACCCCGCCGACCTCCGCCGAGATCGACCGCAGCACCATGTCATGCACTTGCACGCGGGCGTTGCGCTGCGCGGTCTGCGCTTCCGCGAGCCGGCCGGCTGCGGCCAGCACGCGGAGCTCGTCGATCTGCGCGGCGGCAATGCGCCGAGCCACCGAGTCGACGTCCGCGACGATGCCCGCCAGGGCGGCGAGATAGTCCTCGCCACCGGGGGTTTCCGCCGCATCCGTCATACCTGCACTCTGCCACGGACCACCGACATCGATTCCTGACGGAACCACTCCCGGCAGGACGGATCCTCGCCTCCGTCGACGCCGCGTCTTCAGGCCGCCTGCGCCGGGACACCCGACGCGACAAAGCCTGAGGGCCCTGCCCGGGAGGCAGGGCCCTCAGCATTCACGGCCGGGGCGGAACCGGCGGGGTCGGGCGCGTCGGGGCTGCCGGCTGCGTCGGGGCCGCCGGCTGCGTCTGCTGCCGGAGGGTGCGCGTGGCCTCCTCCGCCTGAGCAGCGACGGACGGTGCGCCCTTCGCGTGCTGCGCGATCTTCGGAGCCTCCTCCTCGCCCTTCGTCAGGATGGCTTCCCATCGCTGCTGCATCGGCTTGATGAGTCCGCCGCCGGCGCCGACGATGATGACGCCCGCGATGATGGCCAGGACGGCGATCAGAATGGGGGTCGTGACCGAGGTGGCCACGTCGATCTGATTCAGCGCGGCGGTGACGCCGAGGAAGATGATGAACACGGCGGCGATGTTCGCGAGGACCTTGCCGTAGGAGAGCCCGCTCAGGGTGTTCTGAATGAGCCCCTTCACGGCGGCGGCGATGGCCGACGCGATCACGATGATGATGATCGCGACGACGATCTTCGGCAGGAAGGCGATGATGCCCTCCAGCAGGTCGCTGACGGGGTTCGGGCCGAAGACGCCGAAGGCGAACTGCAGGACGAACAGGACCAGGGCGTAGTACACGATCTTCGCGACGATGTCGGAGGCGTCGAGCTTGGATTTGGCGAGGGCCCTCTTGATACCGCCGCGCTCCACGAGGCGGTCGAACCCGACCTTCTCGAGCAGCTTCTCGAGGGCCTTACTGATCAGCTTGGCGACGATGAGTCCGACGATGAGGATGAGGAGGAACAGGAGAACCTGTGGGACGAATGTCACCACGGCCGCGAGCCCGTTCTCCAGTGCGTTGCCGATGTTCATGATGTGACCTTTCACGATCGTCATCGGCATCTGCGGATGCCGGCGACCGAGTGGGCGCCCTCAGTGCGCACACTCTCAGGGGGTGTGGTGCGGCGAAGTCCGCTGCTGACGCACAAGTGTGCTGCCACGGGTCGGACGTGCCGCAGGGATTGCCCGCGGGTTCCTCGCGGTGGTATCCGACGCGCTGCGCGTGCGACGACGCGAGGCAGCAGGGTGGCGGAACAGTACGCCCGAAGCGCGGACCACGCAAGCCTGGACATCCGCGGTGCAGCCGGGTGGATCCTCGCCCCATGAGCACCGAGAATCGCGATCGCGACGACGCGAACCCTTCCGCCCACAGCGCCACGGCCCCGGCTGCGACAGAGGCGTCCGAACCCGGACGCACGCTCCATCACCACGTCCTCCAGCGCGAGAAGGCGGAGTTCGGCGGCTTCAAGTTCGGGTCGGCGTTCTTCGGCTGGCTCACCGCCACGGGCACGGCCGTGCTGCTCACCGCTCTCGTCGCCGCGACCGGGACCTGGGTCGGTGCGAGTACGGGAACCGCCCCTGAGGAGGCCGCCGAAACCGCCACCCAGAATGCAGGAGCCGCCAGCATCCTGGGTGCTGTCCTCCTCGGCATCGTCCTGCTCGTCTCGTACTTCGCGGGTGGGTACGTCGCCGGTCGGATGGCCCGCTTCAGCGGGGCGAAGCAAGGGATCGCGGTCTGGATCTGGGCCATCGCCATCGCCGTCATCGTGGCCGTCGTGACGGCCGTGGCGGGCAGCCAGTGGGACGTCCTGGGCAATCTCGACAGCTTCCCGCGGATCCCCGTCGACCCCGAGGCCGCGACCGCGACGGGCATCCTGACCGCCATCGGTGCCGCAGCGATCACGCTGATCGGCGCGATCCTCGGGGGCCTCGCCGGCATGCGTTACCACCGCAAGATCGATCGAGTCGGCCTCGGTCGCTGAGGCGATGGCGGCGGGCTGACATCGGCTCCGTCGCCGCCGCCCCTTGACGCCCGGCATCCGCTGCCCTAACGTACAACCAAATGGTTGCACAAACGGAGCTCAGCGATGATCGGATCGACCGTGTCTTCCACGCCCTCGCGACGGCGACGCGGCGCGACATCTTGCGCCGCACGTTGCAGCGCGAGCAGTCCATCTCCGCACTCGCGGCCGACTACGACATGTCGTTCGCGGCGGTGCAGAAGCACATCGCGGTGCTCGAGGCGGCCGAGCTCGTCGTCAAACGCGCCGAGGGTCGCGAGCGACTCGTCCGAGCGGACCCCGCGATGATCGCCCGCGCCCGCGCGCTGCTCGCCCAGTACGAAGACCTGTGGCGCGCGCGCATCGACCGCCTCGATGCGCTGCTGGCCGAACCCGAACCCCAGAACTGACCGACCGTCCACCGAAGGAGAAGGACATGCCCGTCACCGACATCACCACCGACACCGAAAACCTCACGATGACGCTCACCGCCGACGTCGACGCCTCCGTCGACCGGCTGTGGCGCGCGTTCACCCAGCCGCGTCAGCTCGAGCGGTTCTGGGGCCCTCCCGGCTGGCCGGCGACCTTCACCGAGTTCGACTTCACGGTCGGCGGTCACGCCCGGTCCGCGATGACGAGCCCGCAGGGCGAGAAGTCCCGGGGCACGTGGGAGTTCCTCGCCATCGACGAGGGGCGCAGCTTTGAGGTGCTCGACGCGTTCGCCGACGAGGACGGACAACCGATCGCCGAGTTCCCGTCGATGCGGATGGTCTTCTCGTTCACCGAGACCGCCGGCGGTTCGCGCCTCTCGAACGTCACGTACTTCACCTCCGCCGAGGCGCTCGAACAGGTCGTCGCGATGGGCGCCGTCGAAGGCTCCCGCATGGCGATGGACCAGCTCGACACGGTGCTCCACAGCCTGCGCGAGTGGTTCCAGGGCAAGGGCACGAACGTCGAGCTGCTCGACGACACCCACGTGCGCATCACGCGCCTCGTCGAGGGCCCCCGCGATCTCGTGTGGCGTGCCCACCACGATCCGGAACTTCTGAAGAGGTGGATGCTGGGCCCCAACGGCTGGTCGATGGTCGAGTGCGTCGTCGGCGACACCTACCGGTACGTGTGGGAGGAGGGCGGAAACCCCGAGAGCCGCTTCGGCTTCGAGGGCGAGACCCTCCTCGACGACGAACCCCGCCGCTCGGTCAGCACGGAGAAGATGATCGGCATGGACGGCCCGTCGACGACCAACGACCTCCAGTTCTACGAGGAGGACGGCGCCACCCTGCTGACGCTCCTCATCGAGTACCCCGACAAGGAGACGCGCGACATGATCCTCGCCACCGGCATGGCCGACGGCATGGAGACCTCGTACGCCCGCCTCGAGCGCGAGGTGCTGCAGGCGGCCTGACCGGGTGCGCCGTTCGGCACGCGCGCGGCGGCGCGAGGTCAAGCTCAGGCGCGGGCGAGGGCGTCCTCGAGCGCGACCCACGCGAGCATCGCGCACTTCACGCGCGCCGAGAATTTCGAGACCCCCGAGAGCGCCGCCGCGTCCGCGAAGGTCTCCTCGTCGAGCGGGATCGCGCCGCGTGAGCGCAGCGCCTCGCGGAAGCCGTCGATGAGCTTCACGGCATCCTCCCGCGGCAGTCCGTTGTCGCCGCCGTCCTCTTCGATCAGCGCCGCGAGCATCGAGGCGGACGCCTGCGAGATCGAGCAGCCCGACCCCTCCCAGGACAGGTCGGTGATGCGCTCGCCCGCGTCGTCGACGCGCACGCGCAGCGTGATGTCGTCGCCGCACATCGGGTTGTGCTGGTGCGAGCTCGCCGTCCGCCCCTCCTCGGGGGACAGACCGCGCCCGTGCGGGTGCTTCGAGTGATCCAGGATGAGCTCCTGGTACAGCGAGTCGAGACCGTTCATGCGTCCACTCCGAAGTAGGAACGGATGCCGCTCACGGCATCCACCAGCGCATCGACGTCGTCGTCGGTGTTGTACAGCGAGGCCGACGCCCGGACGGACGCCGTCACCCCGAACCGCTTGTGCAGCGGCGCGGCGCAATGGTGCCCGACGCGCACGGCGATCCCCTGCGCGTCAAGGTACTGACCGGCGTCGTGCGCGTGCACGCCGTCGACCGTGAAGCTCCACAGGCCCACGCGCTCGGCGCCCTCGGCGTCTCCGAGCAGGCGGATGCCGGGGATGTCGACGAGCCCCTCGCGCATCCGCGCGGCCAGGCGCACCTCGTGCGCGTGCACGGCGGCCATGCCCGCATCCTCGAGGTACGACACCGCGGCGGCGAGTCCGATCGCGGGGCCGATCGGCTGGGTCCCCGCCTCGAACCGCTGCGGCGGCGGCAGGTATCCCGCCTCGTCCAGCGTCACGGTCGTGATCATCGACCCGCCGGTGAGGAACGGGGGCAGCGCCTCGAGCACGTCGCTGCGGCCGTAGAGACCGCCGACGCCGTACGGGCCGAGCATCTTGTGCCCGCTGAAGACCGCGAGGTCCACCCCGAGCGCGGGCAGGTCGAGTCGCATGTGCGGAGCGGACTGGCACGCGTCGAGCACCGTCAGTGCGCCGACCTCCTGCGCGAGCGCGACGAGCTCGGCGATGGGGTTCACGATCCCGAGCACGTTCGACACGTGCGAGAACGCCACGATCCGGGTGCGCTCGCCGATGATCTGCGCGGCGGCATCCAGGTCGAGGCGGCCGTCGTCGTGCACGGGGATGTGGCGCAGCACGGCGCCGGTGCGCGCGGCGAGCTCCTGCCATGGGATGAGGTTCGCGTGGTGCTCCGCCTCGGTCGCGACGATCTCGTCGCCGGGCTGCAGCGCGAACCGAGCGGATGCCGGTGCCCCCCGCCCGAGCGTCGCGTTGCCGATCGCGTACGCCACGAGGTTCAGTCCCATCGTCGCGCCGCTCGTCCACACGAGCTGCTCCTCGCGGGCGCCGACGAAGCGCGCGACCGTGGCCCGGGCATCCTCGAACAGGTCCGTCGCCTCGGCGGCGAGGGTGTGGGCGCCGCGGTGCACGGCCGCGTTGCTGCGGGTGAGGAAGTCGTACTCGGCCTGCAGCACCTGACGCGGCTTCTGGCTCGTCGCACCGGAGTCGAGGTAGACGAGCGGGTGCCCGTTCACCTCCTGCTGCAGGATCGGGAAGTCCGCGCGCAGCCGGGCAGCGTCGAGCGTCGCGGTCTCGGACAGGGCGGGAGAAGTCACCCCTCTAGGCTACGCCGGTGCGGGGTTCCGGGGCCGGTCGCCCCGGCTCAGAGCTCGGACCACGGGCGGTACGTGATGGAGACCACCGTCTCGTCGGCGGGGTCGGTGTTGACCCACGGCGAGTATCCGTCGAGCTCGGCGTCGTCCTCGGGTCCGTCGGCGCGATCGATCGCGAAGAAGAAACGCGGTTCGCCGTCGGGCATCTCGACCTCTTCGTCGGGTCCGAGGGCGCGGACGTCGTCGGCGGTGAGACCGATCGCGAGGTCGAACTCGGGCGTGACGGCGACGTCGCCCACCTCGTTCGCCGTGACCGAGACGTACGAGGGGACGAAGTACTCGTCGCGCGGCTTGCCGTCCTCCGTGACGATCATGTCGCGGAACATGAACCCCTCCCAGTCGTACGACGTGTAATCGGGGAAGTGCGAGCCGTCGCCCTCGTAGACCGATTCCGACGGCTCGGAGCCGAACGCGTCCGTGAGCGCCGCGACGGCAGCTTCCGCGTCGTCGCGCCACCCGTAGGCGTACAGCTCCGACCCGTCGTCCGCGACGATCGTGAAGCCGTCCGCGCCCAGCAGGACCGCGCTCGCCGTCGGGTCCTCGGTCTGCGTCTCCGAGGGCGCGGGCGTGGGCGCCGCCGGGGACGGAGTGGATGCCTCGGGCGTCGGCGAGCCTGCTCCCGGCGCGGCCGCGGGGGCCGGCGCGCGGTTCAGCAGGAGCACGATCGCGATGACGGCCGCGATCGCGAGCACACCCGCGAACGTCAGGAGCGGGATGAGGTTGCGGGGACGCCGGGACTCTGCCATGGGCACATCATGGCAGCCCGGCGACTTTCATCCATCAGTTTTCGGAATGCTCTACCAAACCGTAATGACGCTGTTCGACGCGGCCGCCGCGGTCGTCGCCGGGGAGGGGGCGCGAACGCCGTCCGTAGACGATCTCGGACGAGTCGAGCAGCCACGGCACGAGCGTCACCGTGACGCCGTGCACCATCATCAGCTGCTGCGCGATGCGGCGGGCCCGGCGGTTGTGGAGGGGTGTCTCCCACCAATGCCCGACGATGTACTGCGGCAGGTAGACGGTCACGACCGAGGGTCCGTGCTTCTCGCGGTACTTCTCGATGAAGCCGATGAGCGGCCCGGCGTAGTGGCGGTAGGGCGAGTCGACGACGACGAGGGGCACCGGCATCCGGTGGTACTCCCAATCGGCTTTCAGCTCGGCGATGTCGTCGGTCGTGACGGCCACGTGGACGGCGAGCGTCTTCTCGTGCTTGGCGGCGAGGGCGTAGTCGATCGCCTTGGCGACAGGCTTCTGCAGCTTGCCCACGAGGATGATGGCGAGGTCGCCCGACGAGCCGAACTTCACGGAGTCGTCCATCTCGATCTCGTGCTCGACGTCGCGGTAGTAGCGGTTCACGCCGATCATGAGGAACGCGAGCACCGGCATCGCCAGGAAGACGAGCCACGCGCCGTGGGTGAACTTCGTGATCGTCACGATCGCGAGCACGGCCACGGTGAACGCCGCCCCGATCGAGTTGATCACGAGTCCCGCCGTCGCCTCGCGTCGCGCCGCGGCGGGCCGGGTCTTGAGCAGCCGCAGCTCGCGCCGCCAGTGGCGCACCATGCCGATCTGTCCGAGCGAGAACGACACGAACACACCGATGATGTAGAGCTGGATGAGGGTGGTCAGGTTGGCCTGGAAGACCACGAGGATCGCGATCGCCGCGCCGCCGAGGATCAGCATCCCGTTCGAGAAGACGAGGCGGTCGCCGCGGGAGTTCAGCGCCTTCGGCGCGTAGCTGTCGCGCGCGAGCACCGATCCGAGCAGCGGGAACCCGTTGAAGGCGGTGTTCGCCGCCAGCAGCAGGACGCACGCGGTCGCGGCCTGGATGACGAAGAAGAAGATCGAGTCGCCGCCGAACGTCGCCGCGGCCACCTGGGCCATGAGGCTCGGCTGGGGTCCCGCCTCGCAGTCGAACCCGATCAGCTTGCAGGGGTTCTCGGCGTAGTGCACCCCGGCGATGAGGGCGAGGGCGGTGAGCCCGGCGAACAGCGCGATGGCGATGCCGCCCATGAGGACGAGGGTCGTCTGCGCGTTCTTGATCTTCGGCGTGCGGAAAGCGGGGACGCCGTTGCTGACCGCTTCGACACCGGTGAGGGCGGAGCATCCGCTCGAGAAGGCGCGCAGCAGGAGCAGGATGAAGGCGACCTGCGACAGGCTCTCGGCCTCGACCGTGAAGTCGGCGCTCGAGGCGACGGGGGCGTCGCCCATCGCCCACCGGAACAGACCGGTCACGATCATGAGGGCGACCGACCCGATGAAGACGTACGTCGGGATCGCGAACGCCTGCGACGCCTCGCGCACGCCGCGCAGGTTGACGATGACCAGCAGGATGACGAAGCCCACCGCCAGTTCGACGCGCCAGGGGTCGAGGGCCGGCAGCGCCGAGATGATGTTGTCGACGCCGGAGGAGACCGACACGGCGACGGTCAGCACGTAGTCGACGAGCAGAGCGGATGCCACGACGACACCGGCCTTCTCGCCGAGGTTCGTGCGGGCCACCTCGTAGTCGCCGCCGCCGGAGGGGTAGGCCTTGATGAGCTGGCGGTAGCTGAGGACCACGACGACCAGCAGCACCACGACGGCCGCCGCCACCGGCGGCGCGAAGGCCATGAACGCCGTGCCGCCGAGCAGCAGGATCATGAGCAGTTCCTGCGGCGCGTAGGCCACCGACGAGAGCGCGTCGGAGGCGAAGATCGGCAGCGCCCGCTTCTTGGGCAGGAGCTGTCCGTCGAGCTTCTCGGTATCGAGGGGTTCGCCGATCAGCATGCGCTTCACGGCGGGGGAGGGGGCCGCGTTCGGATCGCGGCTGTCACTGGTCACGGCGGGCGACATTACGCCTCCCGCGAACGCAGTGCAACGCGAAGCGGATGCCGCGCTGTCCCTAGACTCCAGGCATGACCGGACAGCTCTTCCCCGCGGTCGTCGCGGTCCTGTTCGGTGCCGTCGTGGGCCTGCTGCTCTTCGTGCCCCTCGTGGCCGTCAGCTACCGGCGCCGCGGGCGCCTGACCCTCGGCAGGCTGGCCTTCTGGGCGGCATCCCTCGTCTACTTCATGGCGCTGTGGACGTACACCCTGCTGCCGCTTCCGACCTCGGACGACTATCGCTGCGCGGGCGCGGTGCTCAGCCTCGCGCCGACCGTCGACGATGTCGTCGGCGCGGTCGCGGACGGCGCGGCCCTCACCGACGTCCGCCTGCTGCAGGTCGTCTTCAACGTGCTGCCGCCCGCGGCGACGGTCACTGACCGCGGGCGCGGAACGTGTACGTGATCGTCGCGACCTTCTGCGCGGACTCGTCCGACTCGACGAAGGCGCTGAACACGCGCTCGCCGTTGTTGTAGAACGTGCCGCGGCCCTCGCCGTAGGTCAGGCGGAGGCGCCCGTTCGTGAGGGCGAACTCGTCGAACGGCCCCTTGCTGCGGGCCTGGTCGATGGTGTCGCCCACCGCGACGCCGAACTCGTTCGTGACCTGCACGTCGGCCGGCAGACCGGCACCGACGGTGACCCAGGTCGGCGCCGGCACCTCGCTGCGCGAGCGTCCGCCGTCACCGAGGAAGACGTCGTAGAGGCGGAAGCCGGGCCACACGTAGATGTCGTACGCCCAGTTCTCGGCGTCGCCGTTGACGAAGTCCTCCTCCGGCGCCGTGCCGAACGCTTCGGTGAGCGCGGCGATCGCGGGGGCCGCGTCATCCGCCCATCGGTGCGTGAACTCGCCGTCCTCGGACGTGATCGTGAAGCCCGATCCGTTCAGCGCGATCGTCGAAGCCGCCGCCGGCGGCTCGGGCGTGGGCGTCTCGGACGGCTGCGGCTGCTCCTGCGGCGTCGAGGGCGCGGGCTGCGGCGCGGCCGGTGAACTCGCCGCGGGCGGTGCCGCCGTCGTCGGCTCGGTCGCGCGCAGCAGGTAGGCGCTGACCACGACGATCACGGCCACGAGCAGCACACCGGCGATGGCGCCGAGGATCATCGGCACGCGGTTCGGGTTCTCGGGGCGCTCCGGCTCGCGGTGCTCCTGCGGGTCGAGGGGGGCGAAAGGCAGCCAGTCGTCGTTGCTCACGAGAGGAACTCCCGCGCGGCGACGGTCAGGGCGTCGACGCCGCGCTCGATGGTCGGGTGCAGCACGGGGGCGAAGAAGGGGGAGTGGTTCGTCGGGATGTCGCGCGAGATCGTGCCGGCAGCGGCGGCATCCGCGTACTGCTGCGGGTCGACACCGCCCCAGAACCAGTAGACGAGCGGGGCGCCGGACTCGCGGGCGAACCACGAGACGTCCTCGCTGCCGGTGAACATGCCGGGGTCGACGACCGTGCCCTCGCCGAACGCGCGGTCGAGCGCGGCGGTCAGACGCGCGGTCGCGTCGGCGTCGTTGATCGTCGGCGGGAGGGAATGGAGGGTTGAGATCGTGGGTTCCTGTTCGGCACCGGATGCCGCCGCCTCGGCGCGGACGACGCGTTCGACGCGCGCGAGGATGTCGGCGCGCGCCTCGTCGTTGGGGTAGCGCAGGCTGAGCTCGAGGGTCGCCTCAGCGGGGATGATGTTGTTCTTCAGGCCCGCGTGGATCGAGCCGACGGTCACGACCGCCATCTCGCGCGGGTCGACCTCGCGCGAGACGACCGTCTGCAGGCGCATGACGGTGGCCGCCGCCATGACGACGGGGTCGATCGTGGCGTGCGGGCGCGAGCCGTGTCCGCCGCGGCCGTGCAGGGTGACGGTGATGCCGTCGGATGCCGCCATCTGCGTGCCCGGACGCACGCCGATCGTTCCCGCCGGCAGCGGGGTCAGGTGCTGACCGAGGACGATGTCGGGCTTCGGGTACCGGTCGAACACGCCGTCGGCGATCATCGCCTGCGCGCCGGCGCCGTACTCCTCGGCGGGCTGGAAGACGGCGACGACGGTGCCCGACCATTCGCCGCGGGTCGCCTGCAGCTTCTCGAGTGCACCCAGCAGCGCGGTCACGTGCATGTCGTGTCCGCACGCGTGCATGACGGGCACGTCCTGCCCCGCCGGGTCGACGCAGCGGGCGGTGCTGGCGTAGGGGAGTCCGGTCTGCTCGGCGACGGGGAGGCCGTCCATGTCGGCGCGCAGCCAGACAACGGGGCCGTCGCCGCTGCGGACGGCCGTGACGACACCCGTGCGGCCGACGCCCTCCTCGTACTCGAGGCCGAGCGCCGCGAGCTCGCGCGTGATGACGCCGGCCGTCCGGGTCTCCTGGAACGAGAGTTCCGGATGCCGGTGCAGATCGGTGTAGATCGCTTCGAGATCGAGGGGCATACCTTCGAGCCTACGGCGCGGGAGACCCCGATTTCTCAGCGAGTCCTCCATGCGGGGCGCTCGTCGAGGTGCGTTCGACGAGCCGGAACGAGAGCTCCCCCAGTTCGGTGCGTCCGTCCACGGCCGCCAGGACCGCGTCCGCCGCCCGTTCGCCCTGCTCGTGCGGGAACTGGGCGATCGTCGTGAGGCCGAAGAAGTCGCTCATCTCGTGACCGTCGACGCCGATCACCGAGAGGTCCCACGGGACGTCCCGGCCCTCGTCCCGCGCCGCGAAGAGCGCACCGAACGCCAGTTCGTCGGATGCCGCGAAGATCGCCGTCGGCGGCTCCGCCTCCTGCAGCAGGGCGCGAGCGGCGCGGTAGCCGCCGTCGATCGTGAAGTCGGTGGCGACGAAGCGCGCGTCGCGGATGCCGGCATCCGCCATCGCCGCATCGAACCCGTGGCGGCGCAGGGACGGGATGTCCAGGCCCGGGTCTCCCGGGTACCCGGCGCCGAGGTGCGCGATCCGGCGGTGCCCGAGCGCCAGGAGGTGTTCGGTCGCGAGGCGCGCGACGGCGACGTCGTCGATCCGCAACGCGGGCAGTCGCCGGTTGGTGGAGCCGAGCCCCACGACCGGCAGGTCCAGGGCCAGCAGCCGGTCGACCTCGTCGTCGGCGAGCGTGAGCGACAGCACGATCAGTCCGTCCACGCGCCCGCGGCGCAACGACACGTCCAGCACCCCGTCGCGCTGCGCGCGGTCCGTGCTCATGCTGTACAGCGTCATGTCGTACCCGCGCGGGGTGAGCCGGCTGGCGATCCCGTCGAGCACGTTCGCGAAGAACCAGCGGTCCAGCAGCGGCACCACGACGCCGATGTTCGCCGCGCGGCCCGTCGCGAGAGCGGATGCCGCGGCCGAGACGACGTAGCCGAGGTCGGCGGCGGCGGCGCGCACGCGGGCGCGGGTCGCATCCGAGATGCGCCCGCGCCCGCTGAGTGCGCGGGAGACGGTCGCCGCCGACACGCCGGCTGCGCGGGCGACGTCGTCGATCCCGGTCACGTCACTCCGCGGCGATCCACACGGTGGTGTCGGCGGGCAGTTCGCGGCCGAGGAACGCGTCGCTCTCGACGAGCAGGGTGCCCTTCGGCAGGGCGACCGGCGTCGACCCGACGTTCGCGACGACGGTGACGTCGCCGTTGCGGAACGCGATGACGTCGTCACCGTAGCCGTCGAGCCACTCGAGCGCGCCCGAGCCGAGGTCGTGCGCGCGACGGGTGGCGAGCAGCGTGCGGTACAGCCACAGCGTCGACTCGGGCTGGTCCTCCTGCACGTCGCGGGCGAGCGCGTTCCACTCGGCCGGCTGCGGCAGCCAGCTCTCGCCGGTCGGGCTGAACCCGAAGGCGCCGTCGTCCGCGGTCCAGGGCAGCGGGACGCGGCATCCGTCACGGCCGTAGCGTTCGCCGTCGGTGCGGAACCAGGTCGGGTCCTGGCGGACGTCGTCGGGCAGCTCCATCGCCTCGGGGAGGCCGAGCTCCTCCCCCTGGTACAGGTAGGCCGAGCCCGGCAGGGCGAGCATCAGCGCGGTCGCCGCGCGGGCGCGACGGAGGCCCGCCGCGGGATCGGGCTTGCCGGGGGACGCCGGTCCGACGCCGTGCCCCTGCGGGTGACCCGGCATCGCGAGGCGGGTCGCGTGGCGGATGACGTCGTGGTTCGAGAGGACCCAGGTGGCCGGCGCGCCCACGGCGGGGAAGGCCCGCAGCGACTCGCTGATGACGACGCGCAGCTGCGCGGCATCCCACTCGCTCATCGCGTAGGGGAAGTTGAACGCCTGGTGCATCTCGTCCGGGCGCACCCACTTCGCGGTCTCGTCGACCGTCGGCAGCCACGCCTCGGCGCACAGCGCGCGGTCGCTCTCGTACTCGTCGAGCACGCGGTGCCATTCGCGCCACACCTCGTGCACGCCGTCCTGACCCCAGTAGGGGACCGGCTCGGCGCCGCCCATCGAGTCGGCCTCGGCCGGGGGCGTGTAGTCGGGCAGGCCGTCGGCCTTGATCAGACCGTGCGCCACGTCGACGCGGAAGCCGTCGACGCCGCGGTCGAGCCAGAAGCGCAGCGTCGTCTCGAACTCGGCGCGCACCTCGGGGTTGTTCCAGTCGAAGTCGGGCTGCGAGCTGTCGAACAGGTGCAGGTACCACTGGCCGTCGGGGACCCGGGTCCAGGCCGGCCCGCCGAACACGGACTCCCAGTTGTTGGGAGGCAGTTCTCCGTTCTCGCCGGTGCCGTCGCGGAACATGTACCGCGCACGCTCGGGGCTGCCGGGCGCGGCGGCGAGCGCCTGCTGGAACCAGACGTGCTTGTCGGAGGAGTGGTTGGGGACGAGGTCGATGATGACGCGGATGCCGCGGGCGTGCGCCGCCTCGAGCATGTCGTCGAAGTCGCCGAGGGTGCCGAAGATCGGGTCGACGTCGCGGTAGTCGGCGACGTCGTAGCCGGCGTCCTTCTGCGGAGAGGTGAAGAACGGGCTCAGCCAGACCGCGTCGACGCCGAGCGACGCGAGGTCGTCGAGGTGCGCGGTGATGCCGGGCAGATCGCCGATGCCGTCGCCCGAGGCGTCCGCGAAGGAGCGGGGGTAGATCTGGTAGATCACGGCGGTGCGCCACCACTCGGCGCCGGGGCGGCTCTCGCCGATCGGGGCCAGCGTCGAGGTGACGATCGAGACGGGGGTCGAAGTCATGCGCGCCAGCCTAGCGCAAGCGCTTGCGCACCCGGTATCCGTTGTCGTCAGGCGAGGCGAGTAACCTCGACCCAGTGAATCCCGACGCCCTCGCCCGAGCCGAATCGCTCATCGCGACGATCCCCGACTTCCCCGAACCCGGCATCCTCTTCCGTGACATCTCGCCGCTGTTGGCGGATGCCGCGGCCCTCCGCACGATCGCGACGGCCATGGCCGAGCCGTACGTCGGCTCGTTCGACGTCGTCGCCGGCGTCGAGGCGCGCGGGTTCCTGCTCGCCGGGGCGATCGCGGTCGCGTCGGGCACCGGCCTCGCACCGATCCGCAAGGCGGGCAAGCTGCCGCGTCCGGCGGGATCGGTCAGCTACGACCTCGAGTACGGCAGCGCGACGATCGAGATGACCGACGACCTCACCGCCGGCGCCCGCGTCCTGCTCGTCGACGACGTGCTCGCCACCGGCGGGACGCTGCGCGCCGGGCAGCAGCTGCTCGAGCAGCTCGGCTACACGCTCGCGGGCACCTCGGTGCTGATGGAGCTCACCGCCCTGCAGGGCCGCACCGTCTGCGGCGACGTGCACAGCGTGTTCACCGTCTGAGCGGAGCGCTCAGGTCCGGATCACCACGTTCTCGGGCTCCTCGCCCGCCAGCAGGTGGCTGATCTGCCGGCGCAGCAGACGCACCACCCGCGGGTGCATCGCGTCGGTCGCGCCCCCGACGTGCGGGGCGATGACGACGCCGTCGAGCGTCCAGAGTGGGTGGTCGGCGGGGAGCGGTTCGGGGTCGGTGACGTCGAGGGCCGCACGGATGCCGCGAGTGCGCGCGTGGGCGACGAGAGCATCCGTGTCGATGAGCGACCCGCGGCCGACGTTCACCACCAGTGCACCCTCGGGCAGCGCCGACAGGAACGCGTCGTCGACGATGTGCCGGGTCTCCTCGCCGCCGGGGAGCGTGACGACGACGATGTCCACGCCGGGCAGCAGCCCGGGCAGCTCGTCGACGGCGTGGACGTGCACGCCGTCCTCGTCGCGCGCGGTCGAGGCGACCGCGACGAGGTCCACCTCGAACGGGGCGAGTCGGGCGGCGACGGCTTTGCCGACCCCGCCGTAGCCGAGCACCATCACGCGGCGGTCGGCGAGCCCGGTCGCCTGGAACGGGCGCCACTCGCGGGCGTCCTGTGCACGGACGAAGCGGTCGATGCCACGCTGCGCCGTGAGGGTCAGCGCGACGGCGAGCTCCGCCGTGGATGCCTCGTGCACCGTCGTCGCGTTGGCGAACACCACGCCGGCGGGCAGACGCTCCGCGATGCCCTCGTAGCCGATCGACTGACCCTGGACGAGTCCGACCTCGACTCCCTCGAGCCAGGGGAGGGGGCTGCCGGAGGCCATGTAGGGCGGGACCACGATGTCGATGCGCGGGCGGGGGGCGGCGGCATCCATCTTCCAGACGAACACGTCCGCGCCGTCGATGTCGGCGAGATCCTCGGCGAGGCGTTCGGTGGGCACGCTGACGCTGATCGAAGCCATGTGCCGAGGCTACCGCCGGGTCACTCGACCGTCGTCGCCATGCCCATGCGGGCGAGGACGACGTTCTCGACGATTTGTACGAGGTTGTAGAGCACGAGCGTCATGAGGGTGATGACCGCGACCGAGGCCCAGAGGTCGTCGAACCGGACCTGCGCCGTGAGCTTCTGGATCGCCCCGCCGATCCCCGTTCCGGTCGACAGCCATTCGGCCAGCAGCGCACCCGTCACCGCGCCCGGGACCGACACCCGCGCCGCGGCGAACAGCGACGGCAGCGCACCCGGCACGTCGACCTTGCGCAGCTGCATCCATCGCCCGCCGCCGTAGACACGGACGAGGTCGAGGCTCTGCGGCGACGCGCGCGACAGGCCGAACAGGATCGAGGCGAGCGCGGGGAACAGCACGACGATGCTGCCGATGACGGCGACGGATGCCGGGGTGCCGCGTCCGGTGATGAGGATGATGACCGGGGCGATGGCGACGAGGGGGATGCTGCGCAGCAGCAGCGCGAGCGGCATCACACCCGCTTCGACGGCGCGGGAGAGCGAGAAGACGATCGCGAGGACGAGAGCCGCGGCCATGCCGGTGATGAAGCCGAGCGCGGCGTCGCCGAGGGTCTGCCCCACGAGTGGGCCGAGGGCATCGCGGTGGGCCGCCGCATCCTCGTCCGTGACCAGGAACTCCCACACATCGACGGGGCCCTTGGCGATGTACGGGGAGATCCCGGTGAAAGAGACCACCGCCCACCAAGCGGCGACGACGATGACGAGCGTCTGCACCGCATTCGCGCTGGAACGGCCCAGCGCGCGCCCGACGCCCTTCACGAGCGAGCGCCCGCGACCCACGGTGTCACGATCCGCGACAGGAGGCCCAGCAGTGCGTAGCCCAGGAGAGCGACGAGCGCGGTGAGCAGGAAGACCGCCCACACCCGCGGCGAGTCGAGGTCGCCCTGCAGTTTGATGAGGGTGATCCCGACGCCCTGGTCGATCGAGCCCATGTACTCGCCGAGGATCGCCCCGAGGAATGCCGTCGGGACCGCGATCTGGAGGGCGTTGAGGATCGCCGGCGCCGCCGCGATCAGGCGCACCTTGCGCAGCTGCGTGAGGCGCGAGCCGCCGTAGACGCGGACGACGTCGAGCGAAGCGCGGTCGGCGGCCTTGAACCCGACGAGCGCGCCGACGACGGTGGTGAAGAAGACGGCGAGGGCGGCGAGGAAGATCGCCGTGGCGCTCAGGTCACCCGCACGCTTCGCGGCCGGCAGGACGACGACGGCGATGCCGCCGACCGCGACGACGGGCAGGCAATAGCTGACCACGGCGATCTGCGTCACGACGGTCTCGGCCTTCGGGATGAGCAGGACCACCGAGGCGAGGAGCAGGGCGATCGCGTTGCCCCACGCAAAGCCGAGGAGGGCTTCGGAGATCGTCACCTGGAACACCGGCCAGTAGGCGGGCAACCCGTCCGAGGCGATCGTCGCGAACACGGTCCACGGGTCGGGCACCGGGGTGAACGTCGTCCCCGGCGCCGGGACGAAGGCGGTCGCCGAGAACAGCCACCACGCGCCGAGCAGGGCGACCACCCCCACGATGGCGGCGGTCCCACGCGGTGCGCGGCGTGCGCGGCGCGCGGCCGGAGCGCTCGTCATGACTCGGCGGCCGCGCGGCCGTCGCCCGTGAAGAGCAGATCGGATGCGTGGTCCACGAGCGCGTGGAACTCGGGAGTCCGCTGCATCTCGGGGAGGCGCGGGCGCGGGAGGTCGACCTCGATGACCTCCGTGATCCGGCCCGGTCGCGGCGACATCACCGCGACGCGGTCGGACAGGAAGATGGCCTCGGAGATGCCGTGGGTCACCATGAGCGTCGTCGCGGGCTTCTCCGTCCAGATGCGGAGCAGCTCGAGGTTCAGGTTCTGTCGAGTCATGTCGTCGAGGGCGCCGAACGGCTCGTCGAGCAGCAGCACCGACGGCTTGAGACTCAGGGCCCGGGCGATCGACACGCGCTGACGCATCCCGCCCGACAGCTGCGCGGGCTTGGCCTTCTCGAAGCCGCGCAGGCCCACGAGCCCGATGAGCTCGTCGATGTAGTCGCGGTCCGGTGTACGGCCGGCCACCTCGAACGGCAGACGGATGTTCGCGAGCACGCTCCGCCAGGGCAGCAGCGCGTGGTCCTGGAAAGCGATCCCGAGGTCGTGGTCGCGCCGCAGCTGCGCGGGAGTCTTGCCGTCGACGCGCACCTCGCCGCTCGTGGGCTGCTCGAGGTCGGCCAGGATGCGCAGGATCGTGGACTTGCCGCATCCCGAGGGTCCGAGCAGTGACAGGAACGATCCCTGATCCGTGTGCAGATGGGTGTCGGAGAGGGCCTCGACGGTGCGCCCACGACCGGTGTGGAAGGTCTTCGCGAGACCGTCGATGCGGATGCCGGTGCCCGCGAGGGCACCGGCATCCGCGACGTTGGTGCTGGTCATGTCAGGGCAGGTAATCCTTGAGTTCGGCGTCGTCGGCGTAGATCTCGTCGATGATCGTCGTGTCGAAGAGGTCCTCGACGCTGACGTCCCAGCCCGCAGCCGCGAGCGAGTCCACGGTCTGCTGCTGCAGGTCGTCGGAGATCGTGAACAGGCCGTTCGCCTCGGTCTCGTCGGTCGAGATCAGCAGGTTCTGCGCCTCGATGCCCTTCGTCGTCTTCTCGGGGTCGAGCGCCCCGAAGACCGACTCCAGGCCGTCCTCGGACTCCTCGGCTGCCTGGTTGTAGTACTTCTCGACGAGCGAGACGGTGTCCTCCACCGGCTCTTGGAAGACGTGCGTCCATCCCTTGATCTCGGCGGTGAGGAAGTCCTTCAGCAGCTCCTTGTTCTCGGCGAGGTACTGGTCGGTCACCGTGAAGGTCTCGGCGACGTAGGGGACGCCGTTCTCGGCGTACGCGAGGTTGGTCACGTCGTAGCCGGCGAGCTCGACGGTGAGGGCCTCGTTCGTCAGGTACGCCATGAAGCCGTCGACCTCGCCGTTCATGACGGGGGTGGGGTTGAAGTCGACCGGGACCACCTCGACGTCGGCAGGGTCGATGTCGTTGGCGTTGAGCAGGGCCGCGAACACCGAGGCGTTCGAGTCCTGTACGCCGATCTTCTTGCCGACCAGGTCCTGCGGCGTCTGGATGTTCGCGCCGTCGGCGAGCGACAGGATCGTGAAGGGGTTCTTCTGGAACGTGGCGCCGATGATCTTCAGGGGTGCGTCCTGCTCGGCGACGGCTGCGCCGACGGATGCCGCATCACTCAGAGCGACCTGCACGGTGCCGGACAGGAGCTTCGCGACGCCGGTGTCGGGGCCGGAGATGCCGACGACGTCGGAGAAGCCGGCATCCTCGTAGTAGCCCTTCTCATAGGCGTAGAACTCGCCGGCGAACTCCTCGTTCTTGATCCAGGAGTACTGGACGCTGATCTCGCCGTGGTCCTCCGATCCGCCGGCGGATGCCGGGGCGCCGCCGGCGCATCCGGCGAGGACGAGGGTGGTCGCTGCGGCGAGGGCGGCGAGGGGGACGAGACGGCGCAAGGGGACTCCTTGATCATGCTGCGGGTGACATGCGAGGGTGCGTCCCCGACGCTAGACCCGCCGTATTTCCGCATCGTTTCGCCCTTGTGGCGCTACTGTCGCCTCACATCGACCGTCGTCGTCAGGAGGTCCCCGTGGTTCCCGAGATCAATTACTGGAGCGTCATCCTCGCGACCGTCTCGACGATGATCGTCGGGTCGATCTGGTACGCCCCCAAAGTCTTCGGGACGCGATGGGCCCGTCTGGCGGGCGTCGACATGGACCGCCCGGCCGCCACGGCCACCGTCGCCATCGTCGTGACGGTGTTCGTCAGTTTCGCGTCGGCGTGGGTCCTCGCGGGGGCGACGAGCATCGCCTGGCACTTCTACGAGGGGTCGTACCTGTGGTCGGCGATCGTGACCGGCATCCTGCTGTGGGCGGGGTTCACGGCATCCCGGTTCATCACGCACGACGCCTTCGAGGGGCGGCCGTCCTCGCTCACGGTGATGAACATCGGGCACGAGCTCGTCACGGTCCTCGTCATGGCCGTGATCATCGGCGTCTGGCCCCCGGCGGGGACTGTCTGACGGCTCAGGCGGCGGAGTGCACGACCGCGGAGACCGCCGCGGTGAAGAAGCGCAGACCGTCGACGCCCGATCGCATGGCGGCGGGGGTGTCGGGACCGAAGCCCGGCTCGATCGCGTGCTCGGGATGGGGCATGAGTCCCACGACGTTGCCGCGCTCGTTCGTCAGGCCCGCGATGTCGTCGATCGACCCGTTGGGGTTGACGCCGGCGTAGCGGAACGCGACGAGGTTCTCGCCCTGGATCCGCTTGAGCGTCTCGTCGGAGGCGATGTAGCCGCCGTCGGCGTTCTTGAGGGGGATGACGATCTCCTGCCCGCGGCGGAACTCGTTCGTCCACGCGGTGTCGGCGTTCTCGACGACGAGCCGCTGGTCGCGGCGGATGAACTGCTGGTGGGCGTTGCGGATCAGTCCGCCCGGCAGCAGGTGCGCCTCCACGAGCATCTGGAAGCCGTTGCAGATGCCGAGGACGGGCATACCCTTCGCCGCGGCATCCTTCACCTCGGACATGATCGGCGCGAGCGCGGCGATCGCGCCGGCGCGCAGGTAGTCGCCGTAGCTGAACCCGCCCGGCAGGACGAGGGCGTCGACGCCGTCGAGATCGTGCGAGCCGTGCCAGAGGGCGACGGGCTCGGCGCCGGCGAGACGCACGGCGCGGCGCGCGTCGCCGTCGTCGAGCGAGCCGGGGAAGGTGATGACCCCGACGCGGACGGTCACTCGACGACCTCGATGCCCACGACGTCCTCGATGACCGAGTTCGACAGGATCTCGTCGGCGATGGTCTTGACGGCGGCGAGGGTCTGCTCGTCGGCGCTGTCGACCGTGAGCTCGAACCGCTTGCCGATGCGGACGTCGCCGAATCCGGCGTGACCGAGGCGCTGCAGGGCGCCGGCGACGGCCTTCCCCTGCGGGTCCAGGAGCTCGGCCTTGGGCATGACGTCGACGACGATGGTGGGCATCAGAAAGCTCCGGGATGTCGCGGGCAGGGTGCGCGACCAGTCTAGAGCCCGCGCCGCGCCGCCGTTGCGCTCCACCGCGGCCGTCCGTGACCAAACCGTGACTCGCGCCGTGGGAGCGATCCCTTGACAGTCGTGGGAGCGATCCCATAACGTCTCCCACAACTCGATGAGAGCGCTCCCAAAGGCGGAGTACGGCACCTGGCTCTCGTCCACACCACAAAGGAGTGTCCTGTGAACTCACGCGTTCTGCGACGCGTCGGAATCATCGCCGGCACGGCCGCATCGTCCGCTCTCGTCCTGGCCGGCTGCTCGGCCGGCGGTACCGGCGGCACCGGCAGCGGCGGTGGCGGCGACGACGTCACCCTCACCATCACGACCTTCGGCACCTTCGGCTACGAGGACCTCTACAAGGAGTACGAAGAGGCCAACCCGGGCGTGAAGATCGAAGCCACCAACATCGACACCGGCGGCAACGCGCGCACCGACCTCTTCACCAAGATCGGCGCCGGCGGGCTCTCCGACATCGTGGCGATTGAGGAGGGCTGGCTCGGCGCGATCATGGAGGAGGGCGTCGTCGAGAACTTCGCCGACCTGCGCGACTACGGCATCGAGGACCGCAAGGCCGACTGGGTCGATTGGAAGTACGAGACGGCCACGGCACCCGACGGTCGTGTCATCGGCTACGGCACCGACATCGGCCCGAGCGGCATCTGCTACAACGCCCCGGCGTTCGAGGCGGCCGGCCTGCCGACCGACCGCGAGAGCGTCGCCGAGCTGCTCGACGGCGACTGGGAGAACTACTTCGAGATCGGCCAGAAGTACACCGACGACACCGGCAAGGGGTGGTACGACCACTCCGGCTTCGTCTGGAACGCCATGGTCAACCAGCTCGACGAGGGTTACTACACCGCCGACGGGACGCTGAACGTCGAAGGCAACGCCGAGCTCAAGCGGCGCTTCGAGCTCCTCGGCGCCGCCACCGAGGGTGGCCAGTCCGCCGCGCAGGCGGCGTGGGACTGGAACGGCAACAAGTCCTTCGTCGACGGGACATTCGCGACCTTCGTCTGCCCGGGCTGGATGCTCGGCGTGGTTCAGGAGCGCGTCGAGGGTGCCGGTGGCGACGCCTCCACCGGGTGGGACTTCGCGGATGTCTTCCCCGGCGGCGCAGCCAACTGGGGCGGCGCGTGGCTGTCGGTCTCCGAGACCTCGGAGCACAAGGAAGCGGCGGCGAAGCTCGCCGACTGGCTGACGCAGCCCGAGCAGCAGGTCAAGCAGTCGGCGGCTGCGGGCAACTTCCCGTCGACCATCGAGGCGCAGGAAAAGCTCGCGAGCGACGCGACGCCCAACGAGTTCTTCAACGACGCCCCGACCGGTGCGATCCTCGCTGAGCGTGCCAAGGGTGTCGTCGCCCAGTACAAGGGACCGGACGACTCGGTCATCCAGGAGAACGTCTTCGGGCCCGCGCTGAGCGCGCTGGACCGGGGCGAGGTCGACACCGCCGGCGCGTGGGACAAGGCCCTCGCGGAGCTGGCCAAGCAGGTCGAGTCCGACTAGGACCTCCCGCACGGGTCACCGGCATCGCCGGTGACCCGTGCACCATCCCGGCGCACACGAGAGGACACCATGACCACCACCGCTTCGCCGCCGCCTCGCGTGCGCCCGGAGGCCCAGGCCGACGTCGCGGCTCGACCGCCGCGCCTCAGCGCACGCCAGCGCCTTTCGCGATTCGCGTACCGCGGTTCGCCGTACGCCTACATCGCCCCGTTCTTCCTCCTCTTCGCCCTCGTCGGTCTTTTCCCGCTGCTGTACACGGTCAACGTCTCGTTGTTCGACTGGGATCTGCTGAGCGGTCAGGACGAGTTCGTCGGTGCGGGCAACTTCGTGAGCGTCCTCCAGGACGACTCGTTCTGGAAGTCCATCGGCAACACCCTGAGCATCTTCCTGCTCTCGGCGATCCCGCAGCTGTCCGTGGCACTCCTGGTGGCCTACCTCCTGGACCGCGGCCTGCGTGCACCGACCTTCTGGCGGATGAGCGTCCTCATCCCCTTCGTGGTCACCCCCGTCGCCACCGCGCTGATCTTCTCCAGCGCCTTCAACGAGGCCGACGGCCTCGTCAACAACGTGCTGAACCTCGTCGGCATCCCCGACCAGGAGTGGAAGCACGACACGTTCCTCAGCCATATCGCCATCGCCACGATGGTCAACTTCCGGTGGACGGGATACAACGCCCTCATCCTCCTCGCGGCCATGCAGGCGGTGCCGCGCGACCTCTACGAGTCGGCGGCCATCGACGGTGCAGGCCCTGCGCGCCGGTTCTTCTCGATCACGATCCCCTCGATCCGACCGACGCTCATCTTCGTCATCATCACCGCGACGATCGGCGGTCTGCAGATCTTCGCGGAGCCCCGGCTGTTCGACGTGTCGACCGCCGGCGGCACCGGCGGCAGCGACCGGCAGTTCCAGACGACGGTCCTCTACCTCTGGGAGCTGGCGTTCTTCCGCCGCGATCTCGGCGAAGGCTCGGCCGTCGCCATCCTCCTGTTCGTCCTCATCGTCGGGATCGGCCTCATCAACTTCCTCGTCTCGCGCGGCATCGCCGGCGGCGCGGAGCGTGCCGACCGCAAGGCGCGCCGCGCGCGTCGTTCCGACTCCACGAAAGGCACCCGATGACCACCGCGATCCCGGCACCGCTGCCCGTCCAGCAGGTCGACGTCGTCGAGCCCGAGCGTCCGCGCCGTAGCGGCCGTCGACGTCCCCGCGAGAGCGGGCCGGCCGGCATCGGCAGCCGCCCCGGCTTCCTGACCTACGGACTGCTGACCGCGTTCGTCGTCGGCAGCGTCTACCCGATGTGGTGGTCGTTCGTCGTCGGCAGCGGCACCAACGCCACGCGGGCGGAGACGCTTCCGCTCATCCCGGGCGGCAACTTCCTGGCGAACGCCATGAAGGTCCTCGACGCCATCCCGTTCTGGGTCGCCCTGGGTAACTCGGTCCTCATCTCGTCGATCATCACGGTCTCGGTCGTATCGTTCTCCACCCTCGCGGGCTACGCGTTCGCGAAGCTGCGGTTCAAGGGCCGCGACGGCCTCATGGTCTTCGTCGTCGCGACGATGGCGATCCCCACGCAGCTCGGCATCATCCCGCTGTTCATGCTGATGCGCGAGCTGGGCTGGACCGGCAGCATCGGGGCCGTCATCATCCCGACCCTCGTCACGGCGTTCGGTGTCTTCTTCATGCGGCAGTACCTCGTGGACGTCATCCCCGACGAGCTCATCGAGGCCGCCCGCGTCGACGGCGCGGGGCAGTTCCGCACCTTCCTCACGGTGGGTGTGCCGGCGGCGCGACCGGCCATGGCGATCCTCGGCCTGTTCACGTTCATGACGGCATGGACCGACTTCCTGTGGCCGCTGCTCGTGCTCAAGCCGCAGAGCCCCACGCTGCAGACGGCGCTCAGCCAGCTGCAGTCGGGCTACTACGTCGACTACTCGATCGTCCTGACGGGCGCGATCCTGGCGACGCTCCCGCTCCTGGTGCTCTTCGTGGTCGCGGGCAAGCAGCTCATCAGCGGCATCATGGCCGGCGCGGTCAAGGGCTGACGGTCATCCGGTGAACGTTCTCGCGCAGGAGTACTCTGCCCCCGTGCCCGCCCCCCGCATCCGCCCCTTCCCGACCGGCTTCCTCTTCGGCGCCGCGACCGCCGCATACCAGATCGAGGGCGCCGCCTTCGAGGACGGTCGCACCGCGTCGATCTGGGACGCCTTCAGCCGGGTGCCGGGGGCCGTCATCAACGCCGACAACGGCGACGTCGCGTGCGACCACTACCACCGCTACCGCGGCGACGTCGCGCTCATGAAGGAGCTGGGCCTCGACACCTACCGGTTCTCCACGTCGTGGTCGCGCGTGCGCCCCGACGGCGGCGCGGTGAACCCGAAGGGTATCGACTTCTACGAGCGTCTCGTCGACGAGCTGCTGGGTGCCGGCATCCGTCCCTGGCTCACGCTGTACCACTGGGACCTGCCGCAGGCGCTCGAGGAGCGGGGCGGGTGGACGGCGCGCGAGACCAGCGAGCGGTTCGCCGAATACGCCCTGTCGGTCCACGACGCACTCGGCGACCGCGTGACGGACTGGACGACGCTCAACGAGCCCTGGTGCTCGTCGTTCCTCAGCTACACCGGCGGCATCCACGCGCCCGGCCGGTTCAGCATCGCCGACGGGATGCTGGCATCCCACCACCTGCTGCGCGGACACGGTCTCGTCGTCGAGGAGCTGCGCCGCCGCGACCCCGCGCTGAACCTCGGCATCACCCTGAACCTGACGGTCGCCGAGGCGGCGGACCCCGCCAGACCCGAGGACGTGGATGCCGCGCGCCGGATCGACGGGCAGTTCAACCGCTGGTTCCTCGACCCGATCTTCCGGGGGAGCTACCCGGAGGACATCGTCGCCGACATCCGCGACGTCGACGCGGACGCGGCCGCGCGCTTCGAGGCGGCGGTGCTGCCCGGCGACCTCGACACCATCTCCCGGCGGCTCGACGTGCTGGGCGTCAACTACTACCACGGCGAGTTCGTCGGCGGCACGGCGCCCGCGGACCCGCCGCTGCCCGGCGATGCCCCGACCGACCGCGCGGTGGGGTCGCCGTGGCCGGCGGGCGACGGCATCCACTGGTACGAGCGCGGTCTGCCCCGGACGGCGATGCACTGGGAGGTGCAGCCCGAGGCGCTGACCGTCCTGCTCGAGCGGGTCTGGGACGAGTACGCGAAGGATGCCGGGACGGCGCTGTTCGTGACCGAGAACGGCGCGGCCTACGACGACGAGGCGGTCGTGGACGACGGCGCCGTGCGGGTGCACGACGCGGACCGTGTCGGGTTCCTGCGCGGTCACCTCGCGGCGATCCTGGATGCCGCCGAGGCCGGCGTCGACGTCCGCGGCTACTTCTACTGGTCGCTCATGGACAACTTCGAGTGGGCGTGGGGCTACGACAAACGCTTCGGTCTCATCCGGGTCGATTACGCCACGCAGGAACGGACGTTCAAAGACAGCGCCCTGGAGTATCGTCGGGTCATCGCCGCCCGAGCGATGGAATGACTGCACTCCGCGAGGTGACCGTGTCCGATGTCCTCCACCCCCCGGTGACGATCGAAGAGGTCGCCTCGGCGGCGGGGGTGTCCCGCTCCACGGTCTCGCGCGTCGTGAACGGTTCGACCGCCGTCAGCCCCGCCGCGCTCGCCGCCGTCCGCCGCGCGATCGATGAGCTCAACTACGTGCCCAACCGCGCTGCGCGGTCCCTCGCCAGCCGCGCGACGATGGCCATCGCGCTCGTCGTCCCCGAGGACACGACGCGGTTCTTCGGCGACCCCTTCTTCGCGGCGATCGTCAGCGGCATCAACAAGCGGATCTCGAAGTCCGACTACGTCCTGAACCTGATCATCGCCAGCGACGATCCGAACGACAAAGCCACCGAGTACCTCCGCAGCGGAGCGGTCGACGGCGCGATCATCGTGTCCCACCACACGAGCGACGCCTTCATCGACCGCATCGCGGCGGCCATGCCCGTCGTGTTCGGCGGGCGACCCGTGCGCCGGCGCGAACGCGACTTCTACGTCGACGTGGACAACGTCGAGGGCGGCCGTGTCGCGACGCAGCATCTTCTCGACCGGGGTCGGCGCAGGCTCGCCATGGTCACGGGTCCGACGACGATGCCGGGCGGCATCGACCGGCTGACCGGATTCCACGAGGCGCTGGACGCTGCGGGCCTGTCGCCCGTCGCGGTGGAAGACGGCGACTTCACCGCCGCGGGCGGTGCTGCCGCGGTCACGCGGATCCTCCGGTCGGGTGCCGAGTTCGACGGACTGTTCGTCGCGAGCGACCTGATGGCGGGAGCCGTCCTGACCGAGCTGACGCGCGCCGGCATCCGCGTCCCAGAGGACGTCGCGATCGTCGGCTACGACGATTCCCCCGTCGCCACGTCGGTCTCGCCCGCGTTGACGACGGTGCGTCAGCCGTCGCTCGAGCAGGGCGAGGTGATGGCGGACATCCTCCTCACCCTCTTGTCGGGCGGATACCCGCCGCGCGAGACCCTGCTCGACACCCAGCTGATCGTCCGCGAGTCCGCCTGACGCGGCTCACGCGACGGCGGTCGCGTGCAGCGTGTTGCGCCACGGGTCGGTGAAGGTCACCGTCCGACCGTCGTCGGCCGCCTGCACGCCGTGGTGCCGCAGGCGTTCGCTCAGTTCGCCGAGACCGTCGCGGTCGGGCAGGGCGAGGTCGACGCGGCCGAGGCCGAGCGCGGGCATGCGCGGTCCGGCGCCGCGCGAGTTCCAGACGTTCATCGCCATGTGGTGGTGGTAGCCGCCCGCACTCACGAACAGGGCAGAACCGCTGAGCTCCGCTGTGACGTCGAACCCGAGGGTGTCGACGTAGAACGACCGGGCGGTCTCGACATCCCCCACCGACAGGTGGACGTGACCGACGGATGCCGCCTCGTCGGCGGTCGCGCCCGCTGCGGCGGCGTCGGTCAGGTGCTCGCGGATGAAGGCGTTCGGGTCGAGGAAGAGCGTCGCCATCTCCACCCGTCCGTGCGTCCACGACCAGGCGCTCCGGTCGCGGTCCCAGTAGAGCTCGATGCCGTTGCCCTCGGGGTCGGTGGCGTAGAAGGCCTGGCTGACGAGGTGGTCGGCGCTGCCCGTGAAGGTCTGGGGCGCGTGGCGTGCGAGGGAGTACAGGGCCGCCGCGAGCGCCGTTTGCGATTCGAAGAGGATCGCGGTGTGGAACAGTCCCGCGGAACCTGCGGGGGCGTGGCGCAGCGACGGCTCGGCTCGGAGGACGACGATCGGGCGGTTCGCGCGACCGAGCGTCACCGTGTCGCCCTCCGCATCGAGCACCTGCAGAGTGATGACGTCGCGGTAGAACCGGGTCATCCCGTCGAGGTCTGCGACCAGGAGCGTGACCGCACCCATCGACGTGTCGGGCGCGAGACGGGCAGGCGTAGGCGTATTCACGTGAATCGGTAACGTCACCGCTTCCCGTTTGTTCCCGCGCCCGCGCCGACGGGGCTCAGTCGGGGTCGCCGCCGAGCTGACCGATCGGGACGAGGGGACCGCCGTCATCCGCCCCCGTCTTGCGTGCCCGGGCGATCGCGTTGCCCGCGTGGTAGATCGCGAGGGCCGCGACAGTGCCGAGGACGATGCCGCCGAACTGCAGCTGGCCGAGGTCCATCGTGAAGTTCGCGATCGCGACGACGAAGGCGACCGCGACCGTGTACTGGTTGACCGGGCGGGAGAAGTCGACCTGGTTGTCGACCCAGATCTTGATGCCGATGACGCCGATGAGGCCGTAGAGGGCGGTCGTCACCCCGCCGATCACGCCGCTCGGGATCGTGAAGAGCACGGCGCCCACGACGGGCGAGAACGACAGCAGCACCGCGATGATGCCCGCCACCCAGTACGCCGCCGTGGAGTAGATGCGGGTGGCCGCCATGACGCCGATGTTCTCGCCGTAGGTCGTCGTGCCCGAGCCGCCGAACGCGCCGGCGAGGGTCGTCGCGAGTCCGTCGGCGACGAGGGCGCGACCGGTCCGCGTGTTGACGGTGGGGTCGCCGGTCATGGTCGCGACGCCGCGGACGTGTCCGACGTTCTCGGCCACGAGCACCAGCACCACCGGCAGGAACATTGGGAGCAGGCCCCACGCGATCGGGTCGCCGAAGGACGGCAGGTGGAAGGCGGGCAACCCGAACCACGCGCGGTCCTCGATGAGCTTCGCCACGCCGGTGAAGTCGACCCGCCCCATGATCAGCGCGGCGATGTAGCCGACGACGACGCCGAGGAAGATCGAGACGCGCCCGAGGATGCCGCGGAACAGCACCGCGAACAGGATGCACGCGACGAGCGTGATCGTCGCGAGCACCGCGTCGGTCGTGAAGTTGTTCCAGGCGGCGGGTGCCAGGTTCAGGCCGATGAGAGCGACGATCGCTCCCGACACGACCGGCGGCATGAGCTTCTCGAGCCAGCGCGTCCCCGTCGCCTGCACGAGGAAGCCGATGCCGGCGAGCAGGAGGCCGGCGACGAACACGCCGACGAGCGCCTGCCCGATCTGCTCGGGGCTGTCGAGCGGCTTGCCCTCGCCCGGCCCGAAGGCGGTGATCGGCGCGATGAACGCGAACGACGACCCGAGGTAGCTGGGGAGGCGGTTCCGGGTGAGGAGCAGGAAGAGGAGGGTGCCGAGGCCCGAGAAGAGCAGCGTCGTGCTGACGGGGAACCCGGTGAGCAGGGGCACGAGGAAGGTGGCGCCGAACATCGCGACGACGTGCTGGGCGCCGATGGCGATCGTGCTGCCCCAGCCGAGGCGCTCGCGGGGGGTGACGACGGCACCGGGGGCGACGCGACGGCCGTCGCCGTGGAGGGTCCAGATGGGCATGCGCGTACTCCTCGGGTGATGGGGGGATGCCTGGCGTCAGGCTACCTGGGAGTCGGCTGAGTGCGTGGGAGCGACGCCGTCAGGACGTGAGGCGTTCGAGCAGCTCGCGGTACTTCGCCGCCGTCTGGGCGACGATCTCGTCGGGGACGACGGGCGGCGTGCCCTGCTTGTCCTCCCCACGCCCGCTCGACGCATCGCTATTGCGCTGCGCCGAGCCTCCGGGCGCGTGGGCCCAATGCGCCGCCAGCCAGTCGCGCACGATCTGCTTGTCGAAGCTCGCCATGCGCGCGGCGGGGGTCTCGGCGGTGCGCCAGGTCTCGGCATCCCAATACCGCGACGAATCGCTCGTGAGCACCTCGTCGGCGAGGGTGAGGACGCCGTCGGCGTCGAGGCCGAACTCGAACTTCGTGTCGGCCAGGATCAGCCCCTTCGCCTCGGCGAGGGCGGCGGCGCGGCGGTAGATCTCGAGCGACGCGTCGCGCAGCTCCCCCGCGCGCTCGGCGCCGACGAGCTCGACGGTGCGCTCGAACGAGATGTTCTCGTCGTGCTCGCCGAGCGGGGCCTTGTAGGCCGGGGTGAAGATCGGTTCCGGCAGGCGGTCGCCGTTGGCGAGGCCGGCGGGGAGGGGGATGCCGCAGACCGTGCCGTCGGCCTGGTACTCGACCCATCCCGAGCCGGTCAGGTAGCCGCGGACGACGCACTCGACCGGCAGCATGTCGAGCGAACGGACGACCATGCCGCGCCCGTCGGTCGCGGCCGGCGGCGTCTCGCCGGGGAGGAGGTGGTTGGCGATCGCGCGGCCGCCGTCGGCACCGGCGAGCTGCTCGAACCACCACAGCGACAGCGAGGTGAGGAGGGCGCCCTTGCCGGGGATCGCCGGCTCGAGCACGTGGTCGAACGCGCTGACACGGTCGCTGGCGACCACGAGCAGTCGGCCGTCATCGGCGCCGTCGGAGGGTCGGTAGAGGTCGCGGACCTTGCCCGAGTACACGTGGGTCCATCCGGGCAGGGGGGTCGCGGCATCCGTCACCAGCCCATTATGTCGGGCGCGCGGAGGGCGTACCGTGGCGGGATGCGTCGCCCCCTGCTCGCCCTGACCGCCCTCGCGGTGTCGTTCGGACTGAGCGGCTGCGTCTCGACCGCCGCGGTCGATGACGCCGCGCCGACGCCGCCGTCGTCCCCGACCAGGTCGGCCGAGGCCGCGCCGACCCCGACCCCCACTTCGATGCCCGAACCCGAGGAATCGGTGGACCCCTCGTACGCCGTCCCTGAGCAGGACCCGCTCGAGGCCTCGCGCCTGGTGTTCGAGAGAGATGCCGTCGGCGTCGACCCCGTGACGGTCGTGAGCGTGTCGAGCAGTGCGGTGAGGGACCAGGACTACGTGCTCGACTTCGACTGCATCCCGCGGGACGCCACCATCACGCTGTCCCTGTCGCCGGCCGTGGGCGAGGACGACCCTCCCGTGAACTTCTCCGGGCCGATCGCTCTCACGCAGGGGTGCAGCGCGCCGGGACGGGCGACCAGCATCCGCGTCGACCGGATGGTCGGCGTGCAGATCTCGCTGATGGGCGACGAGGTGTCGCGCGTATGGGCGGTGCTGCGTCCCGACCAGTGATACCGGCGTCGCCGGACCGGCGTATAGTCCACATGGACTAATTCACCGGGAGGCTCCATGGCGCACGGGACGGGCGCGCTCACGCCGACCGCCGTCATGCTCCTCGCGCTGCTGCACGAGGACGACATGCACGCGTACGAGATGGTGCGCCTGCTGCGCGAGCGCCGCGCCGACCGGCTGATCGCCCTCACCCACGGCACGATCTACCACACGGTGGCCCGCCTCGAACGGCAGGGTCGCATCGTCGAGGTCGGCAGCGACCGCGACGGCAACCGTCCCGAGCGCACGACGTACGCGTTGACGGATGCCGGTGGTGCCGACCTCCTCGCCTGGATCCGCCGCGAGCTCGTGTCGGTCGACGACCCGGGCCGCTTCCGCATCGCCCTGACCGAAGCGCACAACCTGCCCCGCGACGAGGTGCTCGCGCTCCTCGCCCAGCGTCGGGAGCTGCTCGCGGCATCCCGGGACGCCCATCGGAGCGCCCGCGATCGCGCGATCGCGCACGGATCGCACCCCCAGTTCCTCATCGAGGTGCACCGCCAGGCGGCGCTCCTCGACGCCGACATCACCTGGCTCGACGAAGCGGTCGAGTTCATCCGTCGTCCCGACACCGTCTGGGGTGTCGTCGACATCCCCGCCACCGACCGCTATCTGGCACAGAGAGAAGCCGCACGCGCATGAGCGAGAGCACGTCCACCGTCCGCGCCCCGGGCGTACCCGCCGCCCCTCCGAACCCCTGGCCCGCGCTCTGGGCGCTCGTCATCGGGTTCTTCATGATCCTCGTCGACACGACGATCGTCTCGGTCGCGAACCCCGCCATCAAGGCGGCCCTCGACCCGACCACGAGCAACCTCGACAACGTCGTGTGGGTCACGTCCGCCTACCTGCTGACCTACGCCGTGCCGCTGCTGGTCACCGGCCGTCTCGGCGACCGGTTCGGCCCCAAGAACATGTACCTGATCGGCCTCGCGATCTTCACTCTTGCGTCGCTCGCGTGCGGACTGTCGGGCTCGCTCATGGCCCTGATCATCGCGCGAGCCGCGCAGGGCCTCGGCGCCGCGTTGATGACGCCGCAGACGATGGCGGTCATCACCCGGACCTTCCCCGCCGAGCGCCGCGGCGCGGCGATGGGCCTGTGGGGCGCGACCGCCGGTGTCGCCACCCTCGTCGGTCCGCTCGCGGGCGGCCTGCTCGTCGACGGGTTCGGGTGGGAGTGGATCTTCTTCGTGAACATCCCGGTGGGTGTCGTCGCCTTCGTGCTCGCGTGGCGGCTCGTGCCGCAGCTCGAGACGCACCCGCACCGGTTCGACGTCCTCGGCGTCGTGCTGAGCGCGGTCGCGCTCTTCCTCATCGTCTTCGGCCTGCAGGAGGGCGAGCACTACGACTGGGCCGCGTGGGTGTGGGCGATGATCGCCGCCGGCGTCGTCGTCCTCGCGGTCTTCATCTGGACGCAGGGCCGCACGACGAGCGAGCCGCTCGTGCCGCTCCAGCTCTTCCGCGACCGCAATTTCGCGATCTCCAACCTCGCGATCGCCGCCGTCGGGTTCACCGTGACGAGCATGGCGCTGCCGATGGCGTTCTTCACCCAGCTCGCCCGCGGGCTGACGCCGACCGAGTCGGCACTGCTCCTCATTCCGATGGCGGTGCTCTCGGGTGTGCTCGCCCCCTTCGCGGGCCGCATCCTCGACCGCGTCGACCCCCGCGTGCTGCTGGTCCCCGGACTGACGCTGATGGCTGCGGGGCTCGTCGGGTACTCCCTGCTCATGAACACCGAGGCGCCGATCCTGCTGCTGCTGATCCCGTCGGCGGTCATCGGTGTCGCCAACGCGGGTATGTGGGGACCGCTCGCGACGACCGCCACGCGCAACCTGCCGCCGCAGCAGGCGGGTGCCGGGTCCGGCATCTACAACACGACCCGGACGATCGGGTCGGTCATCGGTTCCGCGGCCATCGCCTCCGTCATGCAGTCGCGCCTCGAGGCGAACCTGCCGGGTGCCGGTGAGGCGACGGGCGGGGACTTCGGCGGCGGTGGCGGGATGCCTCCCGTCGTCGCCGAGGGGTTCTCCGCCGCGATGGCTCAGGCGATGCTCCTGCCCGCTGCCGTGATCGCGCTCGGCGTCGTGCTCGTGCTGTTCCTGCGCCGCCCCGCGCACCTCGCGCAGCGCTGAGCGCAGCGCGAGGTGGCGCGCGCGGGGTTCAGCCCGCGGCGCGGGCGGCGATGTCGCGGCGGTAGTGCCCGCCCTCAAGGGTGATGCGCTCGAGGGCGGTGTACGCCCGCTCGCGCGCGTCGGCGAGGTCGGCGCCCACCGCGACGACGTTCAGCACGCGGCCGCCGGTGGCGACGAGCGCACCGTCGGCGGTGGCGGTCGCGGCATGGGCCAGGTGCACGCCGTCGACGGATGCCGCGGCATCCGTCCCCTCTATCGCGCGGCCGGTCTGCGGCGCTTCCGGGTATCCCTCGCTCGCGAGGACGACGGTGACGGCGGCCTCGGGGGAGAACTCGGGGGCCGGCTCGGACTCGAGCGTGCCGCTGGCCGCCGCCAGCAGCAGGCGTGACAGCGGGCTGCGCAGACGCGCCAGGACGACCTGCGTCTCGGGGTCGCCGAAGCGGGCGTTGAACTCGATCACCTTGACGCCGGACTCGGTGAGGATGAGGCCCGCGTAGAGCAGCCCGATGAACGGGGTGCCCTCGGCATCCAGCTGCCGGATGACGGGCTCGGCCACCTCGGCGGTCACCTGCGCGACGAACGCGTCTTCGCCGCCGAAGCGCTCGCCGAGCCAGGGGAGCGGCGAGTAGGCGCCCATCCCGCCCGTGTTCGGGCCCTCGTCGCCGTCGTACGCGCGCTTGAAGTCCTGCGCAGGGCTGAGCGCCCGCACGCTGTCGCCGTCGGAGACGAAGAAGAGTGAGACCTCGGGGCCGGCGAGGAACTCCTCCACCAGGACGGGACCGCTCGGCAAATAGGTGTCGGCGTGCGCGAGCGCCGCGTCGCGGTCGGACGTGACGATGACGCCCTTACCGGCGGCGAGCCCGTCGGCCTTGACGACGTAGGGGGCACCGAACTCGTCGATCGCCGCGGCGACCTCGTCGCGGGTGTGCGCGCGCGCCGCGCGACCGGTCGGGACGCCCGCGGCATCCATGATCCGCTTCGCGAACGCCTTCGAGCCCTCGAGCTGCGCCGCGGCCCTGCCCGGTCCGAAGACGGGGATGCCGCGCTCGCGCAGCGCGTCGGCCACGCCGGCGACGAGGGGGGCTTCGGGGCCGATGACGACGAGGTCGATCGCCGCCTCGTTCGCGTAGCCGGTGACGGCGGCGGGGTCGTTCTGATCGAGCCCGGCGACGATCGTCGCGTCGGCGGCGATGCCGGCGTTGCCGGGAGCCGCGAAGATCTCGTGTCCGGCGCCTTCGGCGACGAGGGCGAGGATGATGGCGTGCTCGCGCGCGCCCGAGCCGAGGACCAGGATCTTCACCCCGCCAGCCTACCGACCGGCCTGCGCGCGTTACGGTGGCTGCCATGGCCCGCACGATCAGCACCGGCGACGGACGCGACGCCCTCGCGGCCGTCGCCGCCGGCACCGCGACACGTCCCGAGACGGCGATGGCGGTCCGCTACCTGCTGCAGCTGCTGGTCGAGAAGGCGCCGGGCAACTCCGTCGAGGTCCGTGTGCCGCCGTTCGGCGCGGTGCAGGTCGTCGAGGGACCGCGTCACACGCGCGGCACCCCGCCGAACGTGATCGAGACGGATGCCGCGACCTGGATCGCGCTCGCAACCGGACAGGTCGCCTGGGCCGACGCCGTCACCGCCGGCACCGTCCGGGCGTCGGGCGTCCGGGCGAACCTCGACGGGCTGCTGCCGCTCCGGCCCTGACCTGCCCCGGTACCATCGCCTGCGGAGAGGATCCCCATGCAGGCACGGCACCCCCGGAGCGTCACACGTCCCCTCGTCGCCGGGTTGATCGGTGCGGCCGCGGTCCTCCTCGTTCCCACGGCACCCGCGAACGCCGCGGCGCCCACGTGCGTCGTCTCCGAGGCGACGGCCGTCTGGGATTCCGGCGCCGATGAGCTGCGGACCGACGGTGCGATCTCGGCGGAGGGCGGCATCCTCACGTTCGACGGCGGCGCCGGCGTGCTCGAGCCGGTCCGCCCCTCCGGCAGCCTCAGCTTCGACGGGACCGTCGCCTACACGAGTTCCGCGGGCGTCGAGACGACGCTGTCCGCCCCGACCCTCGTGATCGACGGCGGCTCGGGCACCCTCTTGTTCGACGTGCAGCCCGAGGGGACGGAACTGATCCCGCAGGCGGCGCTCGCCGAGGTCGACCTCCGCGCCGTCGCCGTCTCGGAATCGGGCGACACCATGAACCTCGACGGCGTCGACGCGCAGACCGACGCGACCGCCGACGGTTCCGACCTGCTCTGGGCGGGCACCCTCGGGGACCTCGATCTCACCGTGACCGCGGACTGCACCACGATCGCCGACACCGCGGTCGTCGAGGAGGAGGAGCAGGATGCCGCGGCCCCCGGCATCCTCGTCCCGCTCATCGTCGTCGGGATCGCCACGGCCGTGACGGTCATCCTCGCCGTCGGATCGGTCCAGCGGCGTAAGCGCAACAGTGCCCGCGCCGCCCAGCCGGAGACCGTCGGCGACCCGCTCCCCTGAGACGGGGGTGGACAATGGAAGCATGGCCGAGCACTCCGAAACGCACGTCGAGTCCGCCGAGCTGCGGCGCACCCCGCGGTTCGCGGCCTTCTTCGCCGTCGGGGCGGCCCTCGGCATCCTCGTCGCCCTCATCCTGACGTTCGCGTTCGGCGACGGAGCGATCAGCGAGAGCACGGGAGCGCGCTACTCGCAGAGCCAGGTGTTCGGCTTCCTGCTGCTGTGGTGCGTGCCCGCCGGGATCGCGGTCGGCGCGGTCGTCGCGCTCGTCTTCGACCGGGTGCTCGGCAAGAAGCACCGCACCGTGCGCATCGAGCGCGAGCGCGTCGAGGGCTCCGAGGACTGAGCCCGCCTCAGGCGAGCTCGGCGATGATCGGCTGGATCGCCGGATCGAACGCCGCGACGTCGCCACGCAGGCCGTCGGTGACGGCGATCGTCAGTGAGCCGATCCACCAGACGCCGCGCTGCGTGAGCGGCAGCACCTGCACGTTCAGCTCGAACGAGTGCGCCCGGCGGCCGACGCGGCGCTCGTGCTCGGCGATCGCGCTCGCGTAGGCCCGGTAGCTGCTCGCCGATCCGGCCCGCGCCTGCATCGTGTAGCGATCGGCGGCCCACCGCGCGAAGGCGACGGCATCGTCGGCGAGCGGCGCCATGGCGGCTCGCAGCTCGTCGAAACCGTCGACGGGGAGCACGGCGAGCGTCTCGTAACCGTCGACGAGATCGAGAGGCACGGGCGAGGGGTGCGCCTGCGGTTCAACCGCGATCGCCCAGTACGCGAGCCACTGCCGCTGCAGCAGGCGGGCGTCGTCGTCATCGCCGGCGGGCGGTGCCGCGGGGGCTCCCCGCAGGTGGGGCAGCTCTTCGGGAGCACGGATGCCGAGTGCCTGGCGCACGAACAAGGCGACGAGCACCGTCGTACTCGCGTCCTCCCGCACCACCCATTCGGGCCGCTCAGCCCCGCTCATGGCGCCATCCTATGGCTCGCCTGTGGTCCCCGTCCGCTCCGCGTCGCCTCCGCGGCGGAAGCAGGCGGCGTCCGGGGGCCGGTAGGCTGTGCGGGTGGCCTCGACTCCCACCGATCCCTACTCCGCTGCCGGCGTCGACACCGCGGCGGGGGACCTCGCCGTCGAGTTGATGAAATCGGCCGTCCGTCGCACCCAGGGCCCTGAAGTGCTCGGCGGCGTCGGCGGTTTCGCCGGCCTCTTCGACGCCTCGGCCCTCCTCGGGTACACGAAACCCCTGCTCGCGACCTCGACGGACGGCGTCGGCACGAAGGTCGCCATCGCGCAGGCCCTCGACAAGCACGACACGATCGGCCAGGACCTCGTCGGCATGGTCGTCGACGACATCGTCGTGGTCGGCGCGAAGCCGCTCTTCATGACGGACTACATCGCGACGGGCAAGGTCTTCCCCGAACGCATCGCCGACATCGTCCGCGGTATCGCCGACGGCTGCGCCGCGACCGGCACGGCGCTCGTCGGCGGCGAGACGGCCGAGCACCCGGGCCTGCTCGGCGTCAACGACTACGACGTCGCGGGAGCGGCCACGGGAGTGGTCGAAGCGGATGCCGTCCTCGGCGCCGACCGGGTGCGTTCGGGCGATGTCGTGCTGGCGCTCGCCTCGAGCGGTCCCCACTCCAACGGCTACTCGCTGATCCGCCACATCATCGCCAACGCCGGCATCGGGTACGGCGACAACGCCGCCGACTTCGGTCGCACGTGGGGCGAGGAGCTCCTCGAGCCGACGCGCCTCTACACGTCGCCGCTGCTGCGCGCGATCGACGCGCACCCGGGCGCCGTCCACTCCCTCAGCCACGTCACCGGCGGCGGCATCGCGGCCAACCTCGCCCGCGTGTTGCCCGTCGGCACCTGGGTCGACGTCGACCGCGCCACGTGGTCGCCCCCGCCCGTGTTCCGCGTCCTCGCCGACATCGGCGGGTTGTCGCTCGAGCAGACCGAGGGCACCTGGAACCTCGGCATCGGCTTCCTCGCCGTCGTGTCGGCCGAGGCCGCCGACGCCGCCGCGTCCACCCTCTCCGCGGAGGGCATCCACACCTGGCAGGTCGGGACGGTGTCGGATGCGGCGCTGCCGGCCGGCGACTACGAGCAGGGCGCGAAGGGCGTCGACGGCGGCGCGGTCCGTCTCGTCGGCTCCTACGCAGAAACGGACTGAGCTACACCCATGTGCGGAATCGTCGGCGTCGTCGGACAGGGACCCGCCAACCAGGAGGTCTACGACGCACTGCTGCTGCTGCAGCACCGCGGGCAGGACTCGACCGGCATCGCGACAGCGGAGTCGAGTGGCATCTTCCACATCGCGAAGAACCGCGGGATGGTGCGCGAGGCGTTCCGCACCCGTGACATGCGCTCGCTCCTCGGCACGATCGGCCTCGGTCACGTGCGGTACGCGACGAAGGGGACCGCCTCGAACGAGGAGGAGGCGCAGCCGTTCTACGTGAACGCCCCGTACGGCATCGTCCTCGTCCACAACGGCAACCTCACGAACACGCGCGAGCTCACCGAGGAGCTCTTCCGCACCGACCGCCGGCACCTCAACACGAGCTCCGACACCGAGCTGCTCGTCAACGTCCTCGCGAACGAGCTGCAGGCCGTCATCTCGGGGCTCGAGCTCGACCACGAGCAGATCTTCGAGGCCGTCACGCGCGTGCACCAGCGCGTGGAGGGCTCGTACGCCGCCATCGCCCTGATCGCCGGGTACGGTCTGCTCGCCTTCCGTGACCCCTTCGGCATCCGTCCGCTGATCCTCGGCACCCGCCGGGCCGAGAACGGCCGGTACGAGTGGACCGTGGCCTCCGAGTCGCTCGTCCTCGAGAACGGCGGCTTCGAGGTCGTCCGCGACGTCGAGCCCGGCGAGGCGGTCTTCATCGATCTCGACGGCAACCTCTTCACGAAGCAGTGCGCGCCGAACCCCAAGCTCGTGCCCTGCTCGTTCGAGTACGTCTACCTCGCCCGTCCCGACTCGGTCATGAACGGCATCTCGGTCTACGAGGCCCGCCTCCGCATGGGCGAGCGCCTCGCCGACACGATCGCGAAGTACACCCCCGAGGGCTCGATCGACGTCGTCATGCCGATCCCGGACTCCTCGCGTCCCGCCGCGATGCAGGTCGCGCGCAAGCTCGGCATCGAGTACCGCGAGGGCTTCTACAAGAACCGCTACATCGGCCGGACGTTCATCATGCCGGGCCAGGCGATCCGCAAGAAGAGCGTGCGCCAGAAGCTCAACGCGATGTCGACCGAGTTCAGGGGCAAGAACGTCCTCCTCATCGACGACTCCATCGTGCGGGGCACCACCTCGCGCGAGATCATCCAGATGGCACGGGATGCCGGGGCCACCTCGGTGACCTTCGCCTCGGCCGCCCCGCCCATCCGCTTCCCCCACGTGTACGGCATCAACATGCCGTCGCGTCACGAGCTCGTCGCATACAACCGGACGATCCCCGAGATCGCCGAGGAGCTCGGCTGCGACTACCTCGTCTACCAGGAGATCGACGACCTGAAGGCCGCGATCCTCGAGGGTGCGCCCGACGTCGAGGACCTCGACATGAGCTGCTTCGACGGTCGGTACGTCACCGGCACGGTGAGCGACGAGTACCTCGCCTGGGTCGAGGGCACCCAGGAGTCCTGAGCCGCCTAGGCTGAATCGGTGACGTCCCCCGATCCCCTCGCCGTGCGTCGTGGTCGGATCCTCGCCGTCGTCGGCATCGTCCTGCTCGCGTTCTCGCTGCGCTCGGCGGTGGCGTCGCTCTCGCCGCTGTTCGATGCGATCGGCGAGGACTTCGTCCTTCCCGCCGCGGTGCTCGGCCTGATCGGCACCGTGCCGCCGCTGTGCTTCGCGGTGTTCGGCCTCCTCGCCTCGGGGTTCGAGCGTCGCTTCGGGCTCGAGCGGACCACGCTCGTCGCACTCGGCGCCGTCGCTCTCGGCTTGGTGGCGCGCGCGGCCGCCATCGACGCGTACGGGCTGCTGCTCGGCTCGGCGCTCGTGTTCGCCGGGGTCGGGGTCGGCAACGTGCTCCTGCCCGCGCTGGTCAAGAAGTACTTCCCCGACCGCATCGGCCTGATGACCACGGTCTACTCGACGATGATGGCGATCTCGACCTTCGTGCCTCCGCTGGTTGCGGTGCCCGTGGCGGATGCCGCGGGGTGGCGCACGTCGCTGGGGCTCTGGGCGGTCTTCGCCCTGGCCGGACTCGCCCCCTGGATCGTGCTCGCGTTGCGCGCCCGCCGCGCCGCCCTCGCCGAGGTGGACCTCGAACCCGTGAGCACACGGGTGTTCGGGCGGATGTGGCGGTTGCCCACCGCCTGGGCCCTCGCCGTCACCTTCTTCGTCTCGAGCGCCGTCGCCTACACGTCGTTCGCGTGGCTGCCGAAGATCCTCGTCGACACGGCGGGCGTGACGCCGCAGGTCGCCGGCACGCTGCTGTCGCTCTTCGCGCTGATCGGGCTGCCCGCGTCGCTCGTCGTGCCGGTGCTCGTCGCCCGGCGGGGCGTCGTTCTGCCGCTGTTCATCGTCGCCTCGGCCTCGGGGGTGCTGGGCGCCGGCGGGCTGCTGGTGGCCCCGGCATCCGCCCCCTGGCTCTGGGTCACGCTGCTCGGCATCCTGCCGCTGCTGTTCCCGCTCGTCCTGACGTCCGTCGGGCTGCGCACGCGCACGCACGACGCGACGGTCGCGCTGAGCTCGTTCGCGCAGAGCCTGGGTTACGGCGTGACGATGCTGATGCCGATCGGGGTCGGCCTCATCCACGATGCGATGGGTTCGTGGACGGTGCCGCTGTTCATGCTCCTCGCGATCTCACTGCTCGCCGTGCCGGCGGGCGTCGTGATCGCGCGACGGAAGACGGTCGAACAGGAGTGGGAACAGCGCCACGGTTCGTGGTGAGCGGACGAGCGAGGGGTCAGGCCTTCTCGAAGGATGCCGGGGCCGCGGCCGACGGGTCTTCTTCGTCGTCCTCGTCGGCGTACTGGTCGGCCCACTTGTCCTCGTACTGCTCGTCACCGGGCGCGCCGAGCTCACGCTCGAGCGCGTTGATGTTCAAGCTGTACGTGTCGTACTTCAGCTCACGGGCGATCTTGGTGTTCTTCGCCTTTTGACGGCCACGCCCCATGCGTAACCCCCTCATTTCACGAGTGCGGGCTTGGTCCGGCAGCCCGACGAGTCACAGTCCGGCAATGGCCGGGAAGAGTAGCATTCAGGGTACCACGGAGCGTTCCCACCGCCCTCGCGGCGGGGATCCAGGAAGGGTGATCCGACATGTCCGATGCCGTATCGCAGCCGCAGACCCGCCGTCCGCATCGTCCCGTGATCGCGGGGATCGTGCCCGGGCAGCCGGCCCGCGTGCTCCGCGAAGCCGCGCAGTATGCCCGGCTCCACGGCGCCGCCCTGCTGATCGCCCACGTCGACATCACCCGGTTCGTCTCGTACGAGGATCCCGACGGCTACGTCCACACGGCGCCGATCAATCTCGACGCGATCCCGAGCGAAGCGCTCGAGGCCCAGCTGCGTGACCAGGCCACCGCGGCGCTGTCGGGCATCGACGTCGCGTGGTCGCTCGAGATGCTGGCGGGCGACCCGGCGCTGGCGATGAAGGACCTCGCAGAGCGCACCGAGGCGCGTCTCATCGTCGTCGGCACGCGCAAGCGCGGCATCGGCGACTCGATCCGGGAGTTCTTCACGGGGTCGGTCGCGGCACGCCTCGCGCACCGGCAGCCGCGCCCCGTCCTCGTCGTCCCCCTGGGGGAGCCCGTGAAGGACGACGAGGACCCGTGGCGCGACCGGCAGGACTGGCCCGAGGAGCTCTGGCCCGGCAGCTGAGTCAGCTGCGCATCGCGCGCTGGACGGCCTCGGCCGTCTCGTCGAGCGCGGTCTTCAGGTCGTCGACGACGGATGCCGCGAGGTCGCCGCCGCGGGCGACGTGACCGCGCAGGTCGGCTCGCAGACCGGCACGGAACTCGGCGAGCAGCTCGTCGGCCCGTCGCACCTGCTCGCGTGCCGCCGCGCGCGGATCGGTCGAGGGGGGCGCCGCGGGTCGGCTGGGCGCAGCGGATGCCGCGGCCAGGTCGGCCTGCAGGCTGCGCATGGCCTCCCGCACGCCCGCGCGCACCTCGTCGGCGATGAGACGGACGCTGTCCGCGAGGCCGGCCTCGATGCCCGCGAGGTCGCCCGAGCGCGACGCCACTTCGGCGCGACCGGCATCCGTGATCTCGTAGACGGTCTTGCGGCCGTCGACGGTCTTGGTGACGAGACCCTCCTCCTCGAGCTTCGAGAGGCGGGGGTAGATCGTGCCGGCGCTGGGGGTGTACGTGCCGCCGGTGCGGTCGGACAGCGCCTGCATGAGGTCGTACCCGTGGCGCGGCGCCTCGTCGAGCAGACTCAGCAGGTAGAGGCGCAGGTCGCCGTGGGAGAAGACGGGGGGCATCTCAGTACTCCTCTGCCGCGGGGGTCGGGTCGGTGATCGCCGAGGCGACGCGTCGGATGACGGAGACGTCGCCCGAAACGGTGTTGGCGCGGACCTCCGCGAACGAGCCGCTGAGCTCGCCCACCGATCCGGAGTAGGTCGAGCCGATCCCGCTCTGGGACCGGTCGATCCCGTCGACGCTCAGCTTCCCGCTGACCGTGCGCAGGGTGTACTTCGCCGCCACGGCCTCATCGAGGCGCAGGGTCGCGGCGCCGCTGACCGTGTTGAACGAGACGTTCTGGGTCGGTCCGACCGAGTCGATGAGGACGGCGCCGCTGACGGTGTCGGCGTACGCGGTGCGGATCGTGCCGGCCGCGGTGATCGCGCCCGAGACCGCGTTGGCGTTGAGCGTGCCGGTGAGGTCGCGCATCTGCACGTCGCCCGAGACCGAGTTCACCGTCACGTCGCCGGTCAGGCCGTCGACGATGATGTCACCCGACACGGTGTTGAGCTTCGCGTCGGTGACGAGCCCCGCCACGAGCGCGCTCGCGCTGACGACGCCGAGGGTGAGGGCGATCTCGCGCGGAACCGCGATGCTCACCTCCGCCTGCGGTCCGCCGCTGCCGAAGTTGCGGAACGACGACAGGAAGTTGTCCCAGCGCAGCTGCGCGTGGTCGATCTCCACCGCACCGTCACGGGCTTCGATGCGCAGTTCCTTCTGCGTGACGGAGTGCACTTCGATGCGGACGCCGGGCTCGTCGTGGGCGACGACGTCGATCTGTCCGCCGACGAGTCCCACCTTGAGTCGACGGATGCCGTCGAGGTCGATGACGCGGGTCTCCCCGGGCTGGACCAGCCACTTCTCGAGAGTCATGTTGTCTCCTGCGGTCGATCGCGAATCAAGATATATCGCGTTGCAGGCACCGTAACACGATATATCTCGAATTGTCGAGACCGATGTGCAACGAGCGCTTGACCTTGACGCTGCGTCAACTTCTAGCGTGGTCGTCATGACGCGTGAATGGTCGATCCAGGAACTCGCCCGCCTGGCGGGGACGACGAGCCGCACGCTGCGCCACTACGGCCAGGTCGGACTCCTGTCGCCGACGCGGACGGGCACCGGGGGCTACCGGTTCTACGACGCCGCCGCCCTGCGCCGCCTGCAGCACATCCTGCTGCTGCGCGAGCTCGGACTGGGTCTGCCCCGCATCGCCGAGGTCCTCGCCGAGGACGTCGACGAGACCGCGGCGCTGGCCACCCACCTGGGCTGGCTCGAGACCGAACGCGCGCGCATCGACCGGCAGATCGCCGCCGTCGCATCGACCCTCGACGCGAGGAGAAGAGGAGAGGAACCCATGGCCGAGAACATGTTCGACGGCTTCGACCACACCGTGCACCGCGAGGAGGTCACCGAACGCTGGGGCGCCGACGCGTACGCGCGCTCCGACGCCTGGTGGCGCGGGATGTCGGCCGAGGAGAAGAAGGGCTGGATGGAGCGCAGCGCGCAGCTGACTTCCGACTGGAGCGATGCGGCGGGCCGCGGCATCCGTCCCGATTCCGACGAGGCGCAGGAGCTCGCCGCGCGGCACATCGCGTGGCTCGAGAGCATCCCCGGAACGCCCGCCGCCGACGGCGGCGACCTCCGCGGATACGTGCTCGGCCTCGCCGACATGTATGTGGCCGACGACCGCTTCGGTGCGAATTACGGCGGGACGGCGGGCGCGACGTTCGTCCGGGACGCGCTGCGCCACCACCTCGACCGGTCGTGAGCGGACGTGACGAGGCCCCCTCGACCGAGATCGGGAGGGGGCCTCGATGCGCTCGTGGGGGCGAGCGCCGCTGACGCGCCTGGGGGTGCGCGTCAGACGATCAGGTGTTCTTGCGGAGGACCCGCAGCAAGAAGGCGATCAGCGCGATGACACCCACGATGATGGCCACCCAGAGCAGGAACTGGAGACCTTCCGTGATGCCACCCACGATCGCCAGCACGATGGCGATCACGATGATGATGATGAGTGCAAGGTTCATTGGAGGCTCCCTCTGTTTGTCTCCGTTGTCCGCCGGAGCGGGGGTGACGCGGGTGTGCGTCGTAGACATTGCTATCAGCGTTCTCCCAGGCGGATCAGGCCCTTGACAGGCGCTGCGGGCGGTGACATAACGTGGCCGGACGCGGGCGATCCCTGTCCGCATCGATCACGTGAGGCGGATGCACCATGCCGGCAGGACGCGGCTCGAACAGCCTGAAGGACCCCGACCTCTACGAAGAGCTCCGAAAGGACGGCGCCTCGAAGGAGAAGGCGGCCCGCATCTCCAACGCCGCCGCGCGCGACGGCCGCAGCGCCGTGGGCCGCCGGGGCGGCGCGTCCGGAGACTACGAGGACTGGACCGTGGCCGACCTCCGCGGCCGCGCGAAGGAGCTCGGCATCCGCGGGTACTCCCATGCCCGCAAGGCCGACCTCATCGACATGCTCCGATCGCACTGACGTGCCACGGCTCAAGCGGGTGCGGCCCGGCACCGACGTCGGCTATCGCCGGCTGCGCTCCGGGACCGGCTTCCGGTACGTGGATGCCGACGGCGACCCCCTCCCGAAGGCGGAGGCCGACCGCGTGCGCGCCCTCGTCCTGCCGCCCGCGTGGCAGGACGTGTGGATCTGCTCCGACCCGAACGGGCACATCCAGGCGACCGGCGTCGACGAGGCGGGGAGGGTGCAGTACCGCTACCACCCGCAGTGGACGGCGGGACGCGACAAGGGCAAGTACGCCCGGGCGCTGCAGCTCGCCGAGGCGCTGCCGCGGGCGCGCGGACGCGTCACGACGTCGATCCGTCGCGAGGACATCGACCAGGAACGCGTGCTCGCCGCCGCCTTCCGGCTGCTCGACCTCGCCGCGCCGCGCGTGGGAGCCGAGCGCTACCTCGTCAAGCACGGCAGCCGCGGCCTCACCACGCTGCTGCGCCGGGACGCCGTCGTCGACGGCACCGTCGTCGCGCTGCGCTTCCCGGGCAAGAGCGGCCAGCGCCAGGAGATGGAGGTCGACGACCCTGACCTCGCCGCGGCCGTGGAGCTGCTCGTCGCGGGCAGGCCGAGCTCGCCGCTGCTCGCCTACCTCCGCGGGCGTCGCCGCGTCGCCCTCACGCCCCGGGATGTCAACCTCTACGTCCGGTCGATGACCGGGGGGACGTTCACGGCGAAGGACTTCCGCACCCTGCGGGGCACGATCACCGCCGCCGACGCCCTCGCTCGCATCGGGCCTTCGACGAAGAAGTCCGACCTCAAACGTGCCGAGGTCCTCGCGGTCAAGGTGACCGCCGAGACGCTCGGCAACACCCCGTCGGTCGCGCGCAGCTCGTACATCGACCCGCGCGTGTTCGACCGCTACCGTCGCGGCATCCTGCTCGACACCACCGTGTCGCCCGAATCCGCCATCCGGACGCTCATCCTCACCTGACCCCTCCCAGCCCCGCGGGTGGGGTGCCGTGAAATACTGACGCGCACCCCCGCATCCCTCACCTGCACCGTGGAAATGGGCCTCCGTTGTCGAACCTCGCTGTCCTGAGCCTCAAGAACCGCGCGCTCATCGCCCTCATCACGATCGTCGCGGCGATCTTCGGCGGACTGGCCCTCACGAGCCTCAAGCAGGAGCTGATCCCGCCGATCCAGCTGCCGCAGCTGTCGATCCTGACCACGTACCCCGGCGCATCCCCCGACGTCGTCAACAACGACGTCTCGACGCCGATCGAGCAGGCGATCCAGGCCGTCCCCGACCTCGAGTCCACGTCGTCGACGAGCACGACGAACGCGTCGATCATCCGGGCATCCTTCGCCTACGGCACCGACCTCGCGACCGCCGAGCAGAAGATCCTGCAGGCCATCAACCGCATCGACGACACGCTGCCCGACGGTCTCGACACGAGCGTCCTCGCCTTCTCGACCGACGACCTCCCCGTCATCGCGCTCGCCGTCTCGGGGTACGACAACGCGACCGAGGTGCAGACGCGGCTCGAGAACGCCGTCGTCCCCGACATCGAGGACCTCGACGGCGTCGCCGCCGCGCAGATCGTCGGCGGGCAGACCTCGCGGGTGACGATCACCCCCGACCAGGCCGCGCTCGCCGCCGACGGGTACACGCAGACCGCGATCACCGACGCGCTCGACCAGAACGGCGTCCTGTTCCCCGGCGGCACGGTCGACGAGGGCGACCAGACCCTCACCGTGCAGACCGGCACGAAGCTCGACTCCGTCGACGAGATCGCCGCGCTCCCGCTCGTCCCCACGGACGCCGACCAGTTCGCCGTCGGCAAGGTCACCGTCGGGGACGTCGCCGACGTCGTCCTCGACACCGATCCGGTGACCTCGATCTCGCGCGTCGACGGCAAGCCCGCGCTCACGGTGTCGATCACGAAGCTCCCCGCGGCCAACACGGTCGACGTCTCGCACCTCGTCCGCGACGCGATCGGCGCGCTGCAGGACGACATCGGCAGCGGCGCGACGATCACGGTCGTCTTCGACCAGGCGCCCTACATCGAGCAGTCGATCGAGGCGCTCGCGCAGGAGGGGCTCCTCGGGCTCGCGTTCGCGGTCGTCGTCATCCTGATCTTCCTGCTGTCGGTGCGCTCGACCCTCGTCACCGCCATCTCGATCCCGACGAGCGTGCTCATCACGTTCATCGGCATCCAGGCCTTCGGCTACTCGCTCAACATCCTGACCCTCGGCGCCCTCACGATCGCGATCGGCCGTGTGGTCGACGACTCCATCGTCGTCATCGAGAACATCAAGCGGCACTACGTCGGCGGCGCCGACAAGCTGCAGGCGATCCTCCTCGCCGTCCGCGAGGTCGCGGCCGCCATCACGGCCTCCACCCTCACGACCGTCGCCGTCTTCCTGCCGATCGCCTTCGTCGGCGACCTGACCGGCGAGCTCTTCCGCCCCTTCGCGCTGACGGTCACCATCGCGATGCTCGCGTCGCTCTTCGTCGCGCTGACCATCGTGCCCGTGCTCGCGTACTGGTTCCTGCGAGCGGGCAAGCCGGTGACGGATGCCGCGGGTCGGGCGATCGACCCCGAAGACCCGGCCGCGCCGCCGAGCCGCCTGCAGAAGTCCTATCTGCCCGTGCTGCGCTGGACGCTGAAGCACTCGGTGGTGACGCTGCTGCTCGCGGTCCTCGTGCTCGGCGGCACCGTCCTGGCCGCTCCGCTCATGAAGGTCAACTTCCTCGGCGATTCGGGGCAGAACACCTTCACCGTGACGCAGAACGTCGGCGACACCGCGAGCCTCGAGACCCAGGACGCCGCCGCGAAGCGCGTCGAGGAGGTCCTGCTCGACGTCGACGGCATCGAGACGGTGCAGACCTCGATCGGCTCGAGCGGGTCCGCGCTCCGCGACGCGTTCTCCGGCGGGGGCACCGGCATCACGTACTCGATCACGACCGACCCCGACGCCGACCAGGAGCAGATCCGCACCGACGTGCAGCAGGCCGTCGCCGACCTGCCGGATGCCGGTGAGGTCGTCGTCTCGGCGGCGCAGGGCGGCTTCGGGTCGACCGACATCGAGGTCGACGTGACTGCGCCGGACGCCGGCGTGCTGCGCGACGCGACCGACGCGGTGGTCGCCGCGCTCCGGGACGCGAAGGGCATCGAGCAGGTCGACTCGAACCTCTCGGCATCCCTCCCCTTCGTCTCGGTCGCCGTCGACCGCGACAAGGCGGCCGAGCTGGGCCTGTCGGAGGTCGCCGTCGGCGGGCTCGTGTCGAACACGATGCAGCCGCGACAGATCGGCACCGTCGAGATCGACGACGCGTCGCTCACCGTGTACCTGAAGGCCGCCGACGTCCCGCAGACGATCGACGAACTCCGTGCGCTCGAGATCGCGAGCGCGTCGGGCCTCGTGCGCCTCGACGAGGTGGCGACCGTCGAGCAGTCCGAGGGGCCGTCGTCGATCACCAGCGAGCGCGGTCAGCGCACCGCATCCGTCACCGTCACCCCCGCCACCGACGACCTGAACGCCTCGAACGCGGCCGTCACCGCCGCCCTCGCCGACGTCGACCTGCCGCAGGGCGCCGACGCCGAGATCGGCGGGGTCGTCACGGAGCAGCAGGACGCCTTCGCGCAGCTGGGGCTCGCGATCCTCGCGGCGATCCTCATCGTCTACATCGTCATGGTCGCGACCTTCAAGTCGCTGCGGCAGCCGGTGCTGCTGCTCGTTTCGGTGCCGTTCGCGGCGACCGGCGCCATCTTGCTGCAGATCGTCTCGGGTGTGCCGCTGGGCGTCGCGTCTCTCATCGGCGTCCTGATGCTCGTCGGCATCGTCGTCACGAACGCGATCGTCCTCATCGACCTCGTGAACCAGTACCGCGAGAAGGGTCTGTCCACGCCCGAGGCGGTGCTCGCCGGCGGTGCGCGCCGACTGCGTCCGATCCTCATGACGGCCCTCGCGACGATCTTCGCGCTCACGCCGATGGCGCTCGGGATCACGGGGCACGGCGGGTTCATCTCGCAGCCGCTCGCGATCGTCGTCATCGGCGGACTCGTGTCGTCGACCGTGCTGACCCTGCTCGTGCTGCCCGCGCTCTACAACCTCGTCGAGGGCGCCAAGGAGCGTCGCGCCGCGAAGCGCGGCGACGTCGTGCCCGCCGCGACCGCGACCGAGGCGCCGCTCACGCGTCGCGCGCGTCGGGATGCCGCGGCTTCGGCGGGAGTCGTCACCGGCGCGGCCGCCGTCGACACGGCGCTCGTGATCGAGGAGGCCCCGGACATCGAGATCCCGGCGGTCGAGGCGCCGGCGGTCGAGGAGTCGGCGGCGTCCGACGAGGAGCCGCGGCGCGAGGAGTGAGGGTCAGCCGACGAGGTCGGCACCCCACTCGAGCGTCCAGCTCTCGCCGGGGGCGAGACGCCGCAGGCTCCGGCCGGAGTTGAACGCGTCGGCCGGCGCCGTCATCGGCTCGATCGCGACGGCCAGGTCGTGCCCAGGGAAGCGGTCGGTCGTGAAGACCTGGACGTACTCGAATCCCTCGCCCGCCCACACCGTGAGGCGGCGCCCGTCCGGGGCGATCAGGTGCGCATGGATCCGTCCGTCGCGGCGGGGGAGTTCCGCGAAGGCGACGTCGAGCGACAGGTCGCCGACGCGTCGGGGCGTGCGGAGGTCGTGCTCGTCGTCGAGCGACTCCTCGGCGACCGGGATGCTCTGATCGTCGAGGCGGAACCAGGTCCGCGCCTCGACCTGCAGCGACAGGTCGGCGGTGTCGACGTCGGAGATCCGGAAGTACGGGTGCGTCCCGAGGGCGACCGGGGCGTCGCCGTCGCCGATGTTCGTGATCTCGTGGGTCACGCGGATGCCGCGCTCGCCGAGGCGATAGGTCACGCGAGTGGCGAGGTGGTAGGGGTACCCCGTCTGCGGCACGACGTCGGCCCGCAGGGTGAGCGCGGCATCCGTCTGCTCCTCCACCCGGTACGACGCGAACCGCAGCAGCCCGTGCGACGCGTTGCCGAGCTTCGGCTCGGTGATCGCGAGCTGGCGGAGTTCGCCGTCGTCCTCCCAGCGGCCGTCGCGGATGCGGTTGGGCCAGGGGACCAGGACGATGCCGGATGCCGCGGGTGTCGGCGCGTCGTCTGGGTAGTCCGGGACGAGGTCGACGCTGCCGACGCGCAGCGCCCGGAGCGCGGCACCGACCTCGGTGATCTCGGCCGAGACGTCGGCGGCGTGCAGGGTGAAGCGGGTTCCGGTGGGGTCGGCGGCCATGCGGTCAGCGTATCGGCGCGGCGGGTTCCCAGGTGGGCTGGGTATCGTGGACCCGTCGGCGGAGGACACCGCGCTGTGCGCGGGCATCCTGTGTAGTCCTCGGGGCCGATCTCGACACCCGCTCCGTGGTGTCGGAACCAGTAACTGGAATGGCCCCCGGCCGACGGAAGTCCGGGTCTCACCGTGCGTGCGCGCACGGCGCTGTTTCGTGCGAGAACCCAGAAAGCACACGCATGCCCAAGAACAAGAAGCCGGCCGGCGGCCGCGCGCAGAACTTCGAGCCCCGCTACGGCAAGAAGACCTCCTACCAGGACGCCAAGCGCCGTCCCGGCCAGGCCTCCGCCGGAACCGCCGGCAGCAAGAGCCCCAAGCACCGCGGCTTCCGCGCCGCCGAGGAGTCGGCACCCGCGAAGGGCCGCTGGACCGAGCAGGACCGCGCCGGCCGGGCCGAGGCCCGCGGCATCCGCTCGCACGCCCGCGGCGACCGCGC